>CALIKX010000027.1 GCA_938017905.1 uncultured Thermoleophilia bacterium
AGGTCACCCACCGCGATGTCCACCACCCGGTACGGGATCCCCAGTTCGCGCAGTATCCGCTCCTCGATCCCCAGGATGCGCTGGTGCTCATCATCCGACTGCTCGGGCGTGGTGAACGAGAACATCTCGACCTTGTCGAACTGGTGCACGCGGAAGATGCCGCGCGTATCGCGCCCCGCCGCACCCGCCTCGCGCCGGAAGCACGATGATATGCCGGCATAGCGCAGAGGCAGGTCATCCGCGTCGAGGATCTCGTCCTGATGCAGCGCGGCCAGCGGCACCTCGGAGGTTCCGACGAGGAAGAGGTCGTCGGCGGCGGTCGCATAGACCGACGCGCGGTCAGCGGGGAAGAACCCGGTGCCCACCAGCGCGCTCTCGCGCACCAGCACGGGTGGGATAACCGGCGTGAACCCCTCCCCCTCGACCAGGTCAACCGCCCACGACACCAGCGCCATCTGCAGTCGCACGAGGGGGCCCATGAGGTATGCGAACCGCGCGCCCGAGGTCCGTGCCGCGCGCTCGAGGTCCAGGCCCCCGAAGCCCTCGGCGATCTCCACGTGGTCACGCGCGCCCCCCTCGAAGCGCGGGATCTCCCCCACCGTGCGCAGCTCACGGCCATCGTCCTCGCCCCCGTCCGGGGCGTCGCTCTGGGCGAGATTGGGAAGGGAGAGCAGGAGCGCGTCACGTCGTTCCTCGGCAGCGCGGAGGACCTCCTCATCTGCGGCGGTGCGGTCACGCAGTTCGCGCGCGGCCTCCTCCCGCCCCGGCGGCACCTCGCCGCCGGACTTCCTCGCCACTCCGATCTCCTTGGCGATGCGGCCCGATTCCGCACGCTGCTCCTCCACGCCGGCACGCAGGCTGCGGCATTCGGCGTCCACGGCGATCAGCGCATCCAGGTCGGCGGCGTCCCCGCGCCGCGCGAGGGCGGCGCGCACGCGATCCGGGTCCTTCCTGATGAGCCGCAGGTCCAGCACCGGTCAGTTGCCCCCCGCGTCGGTTGTGGCCTGCATGCCATCGATGAGCGAATCAACATCATCCGCGAACGCGAACGAGCCCCGGGTGCCGGTGATGTCGAACACCCTCAGCACCTGCGGCGTGGCACCCGCGATCGCCACGCCGGGGCTCTCCGCCGGCAGGCGGCTCCGGAGGCTGATGATTGCCCCGAGGCCGCTCGAGTCCAGCACCTTCACCTCGTGCATGTCGAGCACGACGCCGGTGCACCCGGCCTCGTCGACCCCGCGCCGGAAGACGGCCACGGTGTAGATGTCCAGTTCACCGCTGAGCATGACGACCGCGAGCCCGCCCCGGCGGTGCGTGGCGACCTTGAGGCCCATGGGATCCGGTGCTACTGCGTGATGCTGTCGACGTACGCGACGACGTTGTCCAGGTCGGCGCCGCTCACAAGGCCACCGGGCATCGCCCCGCGCCCGTTCTGCACGGTCATCTTGATCGTCGCGGCATCGAGTGTCATGCCACTGAGCTGTGGCCCCACGCCGGCCTCGGTGCCGCCGTTGGGGTGGCATCCCTGGCAGTTGGCCTCGAACACGGTTTTGCCCGCTGCCACATCACCGGTGGCCGCCGCCTCGCCCTCGCCACCGTCCGGGGCCGGGGCCTGGGAGTCGGTGGCAGCCGACGCGCCGTTGTCCGCGGTGGGTGCAGACACCGTCTTGCCCTCGGAGTCGGTCTGCGCCGCGATGTTGTCGATGGTCGTGGCGTCCGCGGGAGTGACGGATGCGGACTCGTCCGAGCCGCATCCCGCACCGATACCGATCAGCGCGGTGGAGGCGACGACCGCGGCCGCAATGGTTAGTCCTCGACGCATCTTCTCTCCCCGGAGACGCAGTGCAGTGGCTACGCGATAACCCTACCATCGGGCCGTACGCCCTTTCGCCCGCCTCTCCTGCGGCGAGGGCCCATTCCGGGAGGTTTGGCACGTGATTCAGGGACTCGGCCGGGACATTCCGGACATCGCCCGGGACGCCTGGGCGCATGAGGCGGCCGTGGTGATCGGGCGGGTACGGCTGGGTGCGCTCTGCTCGGTGTGGCCGACCGCGGTCATCCGCGGCGACATCGAACGCATCGAGGTGGCGGAGGGGACCAACGTCCAGGATGGCGCGGTGCTTCATGCCGACCCCGGCATGCCCTGCATCGTCGGCCGGTACGTGACCATCGGACACCAGGCGACCGTCCACGGCTGCACGGTGGGCGACGAATGCCTCATCGGCATCGGGGCGAGCGTCCTGAACGGCGCGATCATCGGTGCCGGCAGCATCGTCGGCGCTCATGCCCTGGTCCCCGAGGGCATGGTGGTGCCCGAGGGGTCGCTCGTGGTGGGTGTTCCTGCGCGCGTGCGCAGGGAGCTGACAGGCGACGAACGGCTCGGCCTGCGGGCGCAGGCCGAGCGCTACATCGCCAATGCGGCCCGGCACCGGGCCGAGGCCGCCCCTATGTGAGGGTGTACTCCGGCCCGCTGCCGCCCTCGGGCGGGGTGAGCTGACCGCCCTTGGCGGTGATGGCCCCGCACTGCACGCAGTTCGGGTTGTTCATCCGCACATGCACCATGCCATCCGCCGTGGCGGAGCCATCCACGATCTCGTACACCTTGGCGGGGCACATGTTCTCCCACGACACGGCCAGCGCGCGCGGCACCTCGGTTCGGATGCGGATGTGGTTGGGCTGGTCATCGCGGGTCTTGTTCCCACTCAGGAAGACCGACGAAAGCTTGTCGAAGATGTACTCGCCATCGGCCTTCGGGTAGTCCCGGTCCGGCCCGATGACGACCGGCTCGTCCTTGTCGGCCTTGATCGTGACCTTCTTCGGCAGCTTGCCGCGCGTCACCGTGGTGAGGCCGGCGACCATGCCGCCGTAGATGAACCCCTTCTGGAACGCGGGACGGAAGTTGCGCACCCGCCAGAGGTCCTTCCATACCTCGGAGTCCTTGACGGCCTCGGTGTAGTTCCACAGCCCCGTGGTCTGCTCGGCGGTGCCGGCCTTGATGGCCTGGGCCACCTGCTCGGCGGCGATGATGCCCGACTTCATCGCGTAGCTCACGCCCTTGAGCGCAGCGAGGTTGACGAAGCCGGCGGAGTCGCCGCACAGCACCGCGCCGGGCACGTGGAAGCGGCTGGGCAGCCCGTAGATGCCGCCCGACGGGATGGTCTTGGCGCCCCATGCCACGCGCCTGCCGCCCTCCAAGATCTCCTTGAACAGCGGGTGGGTCTTCGCCTGCTGCAGCAGGTCGTGCGCCGAGATGTTGGCGTCGGCGGCGTCCAGGCCCACGACCATGCCGATCGACACCATGTTGCCGCCCATGGGGTACAGCCAGGCCCCGCCGTACTCGCGCCACTTGGCGCCCATGCGCAGCGGCCAGCCGATGGTGTGGATCACCCGGTCAAGGGGCTTCTCGACCTCCCAGACCTCCTTGACGCCGATCTCGTAGATCTGCGTGGTGTCCTGGTCCAGTTCGAAGTGGCGTCGCAGTACACCGGCCAAGTGCCCCTGGGTGCCCTCGCAGATGACGGTGACCTTTGCGCGAAGCTCCACGCCCGGCTCGAACGTGGAGAGTTCCTCGCCCTCGCGCCCGCGGCCCTTATCGCCGGTCTTCACGCCCACCACGCGACCGTCCTGCACCAGCAACTGCTGGGCGTCGCTCTCGGGCAGCATGTAGGCGCCGAACTCCTCGGCCTGCTCCGCCATGAAGCGCGACAGCTGGCTGATCGACACAACCCAGTTGCCGTGGTTGTTCAGGTCGGGCGGCGTCGGGATCTTGATCTTGCCGTTGCGGCGAAGGAAGTAGACCGACTCCTTGTGGACTTCCTCGAAGACGCCGGGGGTCTCGCCGGGTGCGGCATCTGGGAAAAGCGACTTGAACGGACCCGGCCGCATCACCGATCCGGAGAGGAGGTGCGAGCCCGGCCCCTTGCCCTTCTCCACGATGGCGATGGGCACCTCGCCCAGGGCCTCCATGAGCTCCTCGTCCTCGGCCATCAGTTGCCCGAGCCGGATGGCCCCGGCGAGGCCGGAGGGGCCTGCGCCCACGAACAGCACGCCCACCTCGATGTACTCGTCCTCGCCCGCCTCCGGGGCGATCACGTAGTCAGATGGCCGATGGCGAGGCGGGTACTGGGCGGGGATCGTGCTCATAGTGGCGTGCTCACCTTACGAGTCTTGTTTGACAAAAACCCCTCATTTGCAGGGCGTTCATGGAGCATAGCGGATTCGAACCGCTGACCTCCTGGGTGCGATCCAGGCGCTCTCCCAACTGAGCTAATGCCCCCAGCAGGCGGCAATCCTAGCGACTGCAGGGGACGTCGTCACCCCCGCTATCCTCCCGCGCCGTGCTCGACCTCAACGCCCACATCCTTCCCGGCATCCACGCCGCCACGCCGGACCTGGCGTCGGCCCTCGCGGCCGCCAGCGACCTGGTGGCCTCGGGGGTGCGGACGGCGGTCGCCCCCGCGCTGGTGGCGGATGCGCCCGCACAGGACCTCGATCGCGCCGACACCGCGCGGCACGCGCTGCGCGATGCACTCGCCGCGGCGGACGTGCCCCTGCGCCTGCTCCCCGGCGCAGTGGTGCCGGCGGATGTGCTGGCCTCCCTGCCTCCGGACCTCATGGCGCGGTGCACCGCCGGCGACGGCGGGCGCTGGATCGTGACGACCCTTCCCGCAGCGGGATGGCCCCTCATGATCCCCGCCCTGATCCGGGGCCTCGACATGGGCGGGATGGGGCTGGTCATCGCGCACCCGGAACGCAGTGAATCCGTGCAGGCCTCGCCCGACCGGCTGCGCGACCTGCTGGGGCGCGGCGCGCTGGTGCAACTGGGCGCCGGCAGCATGCGCGGGGACCACGGGCCGCGCCCGGAGCGCACCGCGTTCGATCTCCTGCGCAACGGAATGGTGTCGGTGGTCGCCTCCGATGCGCCCTCGCGCACGGGGCATGCCCTGGACCTGGATGCCAGCGCGGACATTCTGGAGAGGGTGCTGCGCCGGCCTCGTGCCGAGGTCTCCTGGATGCTCGACGCCGGGCCGGAGCGGATCGCCGCGGGTGAGCCGGTGCGCACTCCGCGCCTGGTGCCGTTGCCGCGGGCTGCTGCCGCGGACTAGGCGGGCCGGGCGGCCCGGATGGCCTCCCGCGTGCGCGGCAACCCATCCTCCACGGCGGTACGCGCGCTCCAGCCAAGCGCCTCGCGGGCCTCGGTGGGATCAAGGCAACTGCGCTGGATCTCCCCGGTACGCGCGGCGGCGAACACGGGGTCGCCCGCGCCCAGGAGGCGCACGAGATCCAGCACCGACACCTCCCGCCCGGTGCCGACGTTCAGAGTGGCATTGTCGGGGCCGGCCTCCGCCCGGAGGAATGCATCGACCACGTCGTCCACGAACACGTAGTCGCGGGTCTGGAGCCCGTCACCGAACACGGTCACCTCCTGGCCATCGATGATGCGGCCCGAGAAAATGGCAACCACCCCGGCCTCGCCGTGCGGGTCCTGGCGCGGCCCGTACACGTTGCCGAGCCGGAGCCGGACGGTGGGGACCCCATACAGGCGGCCGTACAGCGCGCAGTAGCCCTCGCCCGCGAGCTTGCTCTGCCCGTAGTGCGACATCGGGCGCGGCTCGGCCGACTCGGGCGTCGGGAGGGGCAGCCCCTGGTATTCGCCGTATGCACCGCCCCCCGTGGCCGCGAACACCACTCGTGCACCCACGGCACGGGCGGCCTCCAGCACCGACAGCGTGCCGTTGATGTTCACGTCAGCGTCGAATGCCGGGTCGGCGATGGCCCGCCGCACATCGGCCTGCGCGGCCAGATGGAACACGGTGGAGGGCCGGGCTGCGGCAACTGCGGCGGCCACGGCAGCCGCGTCACGGATATCGGTGCGGTGGAGCGTGGCGTCTGCCGGCACATTTCTCAGGTGCCCCGTGGAGAGGTCATCGAGAACGTGCACCTCGCGCCCCTCAGCCACCAGCCCATCGGCGAGCGTGGACCCGATGAACCCAGCCCCGCCGGTGACGAGTGCTGCTCCGGTGCTGCCCACTGCTAGCCTCGACGGGCCATGGGGCCCCGATCGCATCCACCGTTCATGTGCCCTCCCGTGACGCCGTGCGGCGGCAGCATGGCCGACCCGGCGTGAGCCCGCAACCCGGCATTCCCGATGGCGTGCGCAGTCCCCGGCCCGAGGTGCTGGCCCGGCTGGCGGAAGGCGTACCGGCAGGCAATCGCCGGGTCGTCCGCTCGGCCCGCGCCCGCACAGTGGGCATCGCGATTTGCGCGGTCACCGCCGTTGCGGTGCTGGGCGCCGTAGTCGCGGTGGGCTACCCATGACCGGCACGTTCATCAGCCTGGAGGGCGTGGACGGCTCAGGTAAGAGCACCCAGGCCTCGATGCTTGCCGAGGCCCTGCGCGGGCGCGGTCATGGGGTGATCCATGTGCGCGAGCCGGGTGGCACTCCGCTTGGCGAGGACGTGCGCGACATCGTTCTCGGCCCCGACGCCATGAGCCCGTGGGCCGAGGCCTTCCTGTTCGCGGCTGCGCGCGCCCAGTTGGTGGCCGACGTCATCGAGCCGGCGATCGCCGCGGGCACCTGGGTGGTGGCCGACCGGTTCATCGACTCCTCGCTCGCCTATCAGGGGGCGGCCCGCGGACTGGGGATCACCGAGGTCGCGGCCATCAACGCACATGGCATCGGCGGGTCCATGCCGGATCTCACGATCATCCTCGACCTTCCGCCCGGTGCTGCCGTGGACCGGCGCGCGGGGCGTGGGAGCGTGGACCGCATCGAGGGCGAGGGCGAGGCCCTCCAGGAGAGCGTGGCGGAGGGGTACCGCGAGGTCGCGCGCACATACCCGGACCGCGTGCACCTGGTCTCGGCCGCGGGCACCCTGGAGGACGTCCACGCCCGGGTGATGGCCGCCGTGGTCGGGGGCCTGTGACGCTCGAGGTGACCGGCCAGCCCCTTGCATCGAGGGTGCTCTCCGCGGCGGTGGCGCGCTCGGCCCCGCCACAGCAACTGCTGCTGCACGGCCCGCGCGGCGCGGGCAAGCGGCGTGCCGCCCGTGCCGTGGCATGGGCCCTGGTGGACCCCTCGGGGACCCACGACCCCGCCGAGGAGTCGCTCGACATCCAGACCGTTGCGGCGTCGGGCACGACGATCCGCCTGCAGGACGAACTGGAGCCCGTGCTCGCCGGCCTGGCGTCCCGCCCGGTCGTGGGCGAACGGCGCGTGATGATCATCGACGG
>CALIKX010000028.1 GCA_938017905.1 uncultured Thermoleophilia bacterium
GGCGTCCTGCCACGGGCACGTGGCGTCGGGGCTCCACTGCGCGGTCGCGGTGCTGCTGCCCACCACGGCGCTGATGGCAGTGGGCGAGGTGACGGTGTCGCAGATCCAGTCGCGCGCGGCGCTCACCTTGGCGTACACGCCCGGGTACCGCGGGTCGCCGCAGGAATACCCCCAACTGGTGACGCCCACGACCACGCGGCGGCCGCTGAGGTCCACGGCCAGCGGGCCGCCCGAGTCGCCCTGGCAGGTGTCGTTGGCATCATCGGGAGCGGGGGGGCCCAACGGGTCCGGGTACCCGCCCGCGCACACCATTGTGGCCGGCTGGAACGCCGATCCGTACGACCCGCCACCGGCGCACACCGCGTCGTCGAGCAGGGGCACGCCCCCGGCAGTGTGCTGGAGGATCGTGCTGGTGGAACCGCCATTGGTTGTGAGCCCCCATCCGGCGATGCGGCCGTTGCGCGGCCCTGTGGCCGGAACGGCGGTGCGCAGGGCATCCACCGCGGAATCCTCCGACGGGGCGGGCAGAGCAACTGGCGTGGCGGATATGGGCGCGGGCATGCGCAGCAGGGCGAAGTCCCACGGATTGCCGGCGGGCGAGTACGACGGGTGCGCCAGCGCGGCATCCGCCAGTTGGCCCGCGGGCAGCGCGTTGCGGTTGTATGCCCCCGGGGACGCCGGGAACGCCAACAGCGGATTGCCCGATCCGTCGTACAGGCAGTGCCCGGCCGTCAGCACCCAGCGCGACGAGATGACGGATCCGCCGCACAGGTAGGCGTAGCCGGGGTTGAGAAACGTGGCGAAGGGCCACTCGGCGGCGATCGCGTCGGCGCGGTCGGGGCCCACCACCCTCGGCGACACATCACCGCCCGCCGTGGACCCCGAGGCAGCGCCCACCGCGCAGAGGGCGGCGACAGGTACGGAGAGGAGGGCGAGCAGGCGGCGCACGACTGCGAACGTACCACCGGCCCCGCCGCGCACCCGCTCGCAGGTTCGCCCGGCCCACCCCCGCCGCGGTGACCGCCTAGCCTTCCGGCCGTGTCGGTGAACGTCCTCGGGTCCCCTCTTGCCGAATGCGGCCGCGAACCCCTCACGGGGTTCACCCGCAACGGATGCTGTGACTCCACGGCCGACGACCCCGGCGTGCACGTGGTGTGCGCGGTGATGACCGCGGAGTTCCTGGCGTTCACCGCCGCCCAGGGGAACGACCTGTCCTCCCCCACGCCGTGGTTCCCCGGCCTGGGCCCGGGCGACCGGTGGTGCCTGTGCGCATCCCGGTGGGCGGAGGCGCTCGCGGCGGGCACCGCACCGCCGGTCATCCTCGAGGCCACCCACGCGCGGGCCCTCGACTGGGTGTCACTCGACGACCTGCGCGACCACGAATGGAGACCTGCATGAGCGAATCCCGCGACATGGTGGCCGACGGCTTCACCGAGACCGCGTCCGACTACGAGGACGCCGTGCGGTTCAACATCGAGGGCGGCCAGCGGCTGGTGATGTCCATTCCACCAGGCCACTACGAGGACGTGCTGGATGTCGGCTGCGGCACCGGCTGGACCACGCAGGCCGTGATCGACCGGTTCCACCCGGCGCGCATCACGGGGGTGGACCCCTCCGAGGGAATGCTGGAGCAGTTCCAGCAGAAGCTGGGGGGCATCGAGGGCGTGGAGATCTCCCTGGCCCAGGGCGATGTGGAGAACATGCCGGTGCCGGACGAGGCATTCGACCTGGTGATCTGCGCCATGGCGTACCACTGGTTCCCGCGCAAGTGGCAGGCCGCGAAGGCCATGGCCGCCAAGCTGCGGCCCGGCGGCGTGATGGCCATCCTGTGCTCGGGGCGCGGCGGCGAGCAGGCGTACCGCGACATCCTCGCCAACATGGAGCCGCCCAACTACGTGTGGCTGGGGGCGTTCGACGCCGTGCAGCGAGACATCCCCGAGATGGAGGACTACCTGGTGCAGGCCGGCCTGGACGTCGAGGACATCTGGATGGAGCGGCGCGTGCGCCGTACCACGGTGGAGGCCTACACCCAGCGCATGCGCGTGGTGGCAAGCCACCTGATCGGCGACATGCCGGAGGACGAGGCCGAGGCCTACCTGGCCGAGGTGGAGCGCCGCATGCGCGAGGCCTCCGGCCCGCGGGGCTGGACCTACGACTTCACCAAGCTGTACGCCATCGCCCGCAAGCCCGGGTAGGCACCGCTCACTCCGCCAGGAAGCCGTCCGCCAGGTTCGCCACGATCCGCGCCCCCGCGGTGTCGAGGTGCACGCCGTCGGGCGACAGCAGGTACCCGGCGCGCTGGGCGATGTCGTCGTAGGAGCGCCCCAGGGTGAAGTGCTCCACCAGCGACTCCAGGCCCGGGCGCCATGATCCGGTGTACGCGGGCCCCTGTTCGCGCCCGGTGGCCACGATCACCTCGGCCATGCGCTCATGCACGGGCAGGTACGTCACGCCGGCCTCATCCACCACATCGCGGATGACCGCATTGAACTCGCGCACGGCGTCGTTGGCCGGGGAGTCCAGGTCCTGCCCCAGCGGGGGCAGCGAGCACACCGCCACCTGGGTGCCGGCGTCGCGCAGGGCCTCGACGGCCTGCCCGAGGCATTCGCCGAACCATGCGGGCGAGGGATCCTGCGGCAGCCCCTTGCTGCGCCGCGTCATCTCGCGCGCCTGCTCGGACAGGGTGGCCTGTACGTCGTTGGTGCCCACGAGGATGATGGCGTAGGCCGGGTCGCAGGCCAGCACGCGGGGCAGGTCCTGCAGCATCTCCCATGCCACCCGACCGTTGACGCCGCCGTTCACGAAGGCCAGGTCGAGGTGCTGGCGGCGCAGCATGCGCACGAAGTCCACGCTTGCGCGCCCGCGCACGATGCTGGCCCCGAGTACCGCGACCACCGGGCGCGACGTGCGCTCGTCCTCCGGCAGCGCGAGGAATGCGTCGACGTCGCCCGCTGCCCTGCCCTGCACGTCGCGCACGGTCTTGGCCAGCACCGCGGCGCCCACCAGGCCCACGGCCGTTGCGCCCAGTGCAAGGGAGCGTGCGATCCGCATGCCCGCACGCTAGCGCCCACGCGTGGATGGAACAGCACCGGGGTGTGCCGACCACGCGCCGCGGGCGGCGCTACGCTCGGCACATGAGCGAGGACGACGAGGGGCCGCGTGCCACGGCGCCACATGCCCGGCATCATCATCGGGACATGGGCGCCGGAATTCGCAGCGCCCGTCGCCATGACGGTGGCCGGGTGAGCGCGCGCCGCGCCGCGCTGCTGGCAGCAGCCGCAGCCGTGATGGCCCTTCCCGCGGCCGGTGCCACGGCACTCGGGCCGTCGACGCCACGCCCACCGGCCGACGCCGGGCAGTTCCGGCTGCTCGCGCCCGCCGACCGCTCGGCGTCGCTATGGGGCAACAGGTGGCTGGGGTTCGCCGACGTCTTCACCAGCTGGCTGGAGGAGGCGTTCCGCCCGCACCCCGAGAAGCTCACGGCGCCCGCACAGTCCGCGCGCCTGGAGCGCCGCTGGACCTCCGGCCCGGGGGCCGACAGCTAGGAGTCCGGCACTCCGCGGCCCGGCAGGTGGCGCAGCCCGCGCATCGCATCGCGGGCGGTTCGCGCGAGTTCCAATGCCTCGTCGTACGAGGCGGCGACCTCATCCGGCGACATCCCCCGCCCGAGCAGGGCCTCGACGGACAGCACCATGGGCAGCACCGCGTCGGCGTAACCGCCGATGGCATCCGCGGGAGGAGTGGCGCCGTCGGTGGCACGCACCGTCGTGCGGAGGCCCCAGGGCAGCGGGTCGTCCTGCCCGCGCACTGCCGGCTGCACCAGGGCACCGCCGTGATCGTCCAGGGTCCACACCACCAGCATCACCGGGCGCAGCGCGCCGTCATCGTCGCCCAGCGGCATCAGGCCGAAGCCGATGCACTCCGGCGCCTCGGTGACGGGCTGCCATCCCAGGGGGTCGGCGGCGCCGCCGGTGGTGCTCACGGGCCCCCTACCGCCGGGCCATGAGCCAGCCCACGGCCCGGTCCAGGCCGTCCACCGAGAGCTCGAACATGGGCATGATCTGCCGCACGATCCCCAGCGTGTACGCGCCGTGGATGGTCTCCCACCACCGCTGGGGATGCGGGTTCAGCCACGCGGCACGCTCGAAGTGCTGCTCCAGGCGCTCCAGCCACTGCGCCCCGGGCTCCTCGTTCATGTACTGGTAGTCGATGGCCCCGCCCGGGACGAGCAGCTCGGTGGGTGCCATGCAGGCATCACCCACCACCACCAGCTTGTAGTCGGGATCGAGCTGCGCCAGGAGGTGGAGGGTCGATTCCGAGCGCGTCGGGTGCATGTCGGGCCCGGTGTACACGCGGTCGTACACGCAGTTGTGAAAGAACCTCACCTGCAGGTCGCGGAAGTGGCTGGCCTGGTGCATGGCGGTGAACAGGCGGTCGAGCAGCATGATGTGCTCGTCCATCGACCCGCCGATGTCCAGCATGAGCAGCACCCGCACGGTGTTGCGTCGCGGGCGGCGGAACGACAGCCGCAACTGGCCGGCATGGTCGGCCGTCTCACGGATGGTGTCCTCCACGTCCAGTTCGGTGGCGGGGCCATCCAGGCGCGTGGAGAGGCTGCGGAGCTTGCGCAGCGCCACGCCGAAGTCACGTGCGCCGATCTCGTGGTCGGTGCGCAGCTCGCGCCAGCGGCGCTCGCCGGCGGTCTGCACGGCGCTCTTCCACCGACCCTCACCCCCGACGCGGATGCCGCCGGGGTGGTAGCCGGAGTGCCCGAATGGCGACGTGCCACCGGTGCCGATGTGCTCGGAGCCGCCGTGGTGCTCCTCCTCCTGGGTCTCCAGCTTCTCCTTCAGCTTCTCGAGCAGTTCATCGAAGTCCATCTGCTCGCGCATGGCATCCAGCCGCGCGCGCTGGTCCTCCGAGATATGCAGGAAGCGCGGGTTCTCGTGCAGCCATTTCCACACGCGGTCATCCACGGCGTCGTCCGCCGGCTCGATGCCGCTGAAGTAGCGGGCGAAGGCGACGTCGAAGCCGTCGTAGTGCGATTCGTCCTTCACCAGAACCGCCCGCGACATCAGGTAGAAGCCCGACAGCGTGCTGTGGTGCAGGTCGCGCTCCAGGGCGTCGTGCAGCATAAGCCACTCGTCCAGCGCGACCGGCACCCCCTCGTCGCGCAACGCGGTGAAGAGGCCTTCGAACACCGTCCGGCCTAGCGCTCCCGTTGCATGGCCGCCCGACGCGCGCGCACGGCCATGTGCCGACGGGCGATGTCCAGGTCGGCCTGCTTTTTCAGCACCACGCCCATGAACGGCAGTTCATCCACGATCGTGCCGGGGTCCACCCCGCCCACCGCCAGCGCCTGCACCCAGTCCACCAGCTCCGAGGTGCTGGGGCGCTTCTGCAGCCCGTCGAGCTCGCGCAGCAGGTAGAAGCCCTCCATGGCGGCCTCGAGCAGGCGCTCCTCCACATCGGGGTGGTGCACCCGCACGATCTGCTCCATCTGCCCGGGGTCCGGGAACGCGATGTAGTGGAACACGCACCGCCGCAGGAAGGCATCGGGCAGTTCCTTCTCGGCGTTGGACGTGATGATGACCACCGGGCGGTGGTTCGCCGCCACGGTCTCGCCGGTCTCGGGGATGTGGAAGCTCATGCGGTCGAGTTCCCACAGCAGGTCGTTGGGGAACTCCAGATCCGCCTTGTCGACCTCGTCGATCACCAGCACCACCCGCTCCCCTGCCGCGAACGACTCCCCCAGCTGCCCCAGGCGGATGTACTTGGCCACATCCGCCGGGTCGCCCTCGCCGAACTGGCTGTCGTACAGCCGCTGCACGGTGTCGTACACGTACAGGCCGTCCTGGGCGCGCGTGGTGCTCTTCACCGGCCAGGAGATGAGGCGCATGCCCAGTGCCTGGGCCACCGCCTCGGCCAGCAGGGTCTTGCCGGTACCGGGCTCGCCGCGCACCAGCAGGGGGCGCTCCAGCGACACTGCAACGTTCACTGCGGCCTGCAGGTCGGCTGATGCGATGTA
>CALIKX010000029.1 GCA_938017905.1 uncultured Thermoleophilia bacterium
GCGGCGCGCCTCGGCCATCTCGCGCGCCGCGGCCGCGGCGCGCGCGCGGATGAGCGCCTCCCGGGCCTGCGCCAGATCACGCTCCACCTCGGCGGCGCGCTCCGCCGCACGGGCCTGGCGCTCCAGCGACCGTGCACGCGAGGCAAGTTCCGCGGCCAGGTCACGCGCGCGGGCCAGGTGCTCGTCCACGTGCTTCAGCCGCAACTCCGCCCGGTGGCGGCGACGCTTGGGCAGCCCAGTGCCCGCGGCCTCGTCCAGGATCGCCCGGAGGGCCGATGGCTTGCTCTGGCAGATGGCATCCACCTGCCCCTGCCGGATGATGGAGAGCGACTGCGGGCCGAGCCCCCGCGTGGACAGCGCATCCAGCACGTCCACCAGACGGGCGTTCGACCCGTTCAACCGGTAGCCGGAGTCGCCGGCACGGGTAAGCCGTCGCGACACGCCCATCTCGGCGGGCTCATCACCGGCCGCGCCGTCGAGGGTCACCACCACCTCGGCCATGCCGACGGGCTGGCGGCCATCACCGCCCGAGAAGAGGACGTCCTGCATGGCGGGGGCGCGCAGGCGACCCGCGCGCTGCTCGCCCAGTGCCCAGGCGATGGCCTCGGAGATGTTGCTCTTGCCGGAGCCGTTCGGACCGACGATCACGTTCAGACCCGGGCCGAACTCCAGGTCGATGGGGTCGGCGAACGACTTGAAGCCCTTGATCCTGAGGCGCGTCAGCATCCGGTCACCCGTCCTTCGCGATCACGTCGAGCGCGCGCGCGGCGGCGGAGCGCTCGGCAGCCTGCTTCGAACCACCGGACCCATGGGCGAGCTCGCGGTCGCCCTGCAGCACCCGCGCATGGAAGGTGCGCGCATGGGGCGGCCCATCCTGTCCGGTGATCTCGTACCGGGCGGTCACGCCACCGGCCGCCTGCAGGGCCTCCTGGAGGGCGCTCTTGGGATCGGCCGCCCCGTCGGGGGCGGCGTCCAGCGCAGCGGAGAACGACGACAGCACCGCGTGCGCCGTGGCATCCGCGCCCGCGCCCAGCCAGCCGGCGCCGATGGCCGATTCGGCGAGCGCGGCGCGCACGTTGCGGCTGCCGGCCATCCCGCAGGCCTCCCCCGCGTGCCGCCGGGGCGCCGCGTTCACCATCCGATCCGGCAGGCCGCAGTCCGACGCCACCTGGGCACACGCCTCCCGCGACACCACGCGCTGGCGCATGAAGGTCAGGTCGCCTTCGCTGGCATCCGGGTGACGCACGAACAGTTCCGTGGTCACGATGACCCCCAGCACGGCATCGCCGAGGAACTCCAACCGCTCGAACGACGGCGACGCGGGGCCCGCCCACGTGGTGTGGGTGAGGGCCTCGCGTCGCAGCGCGGGATCCACGAGGTCGAGCAGGCCGGCCAGGTCACTGGGGCGCCGCCCCGGGTCCTCAGGAACCGGAGCGGGCGACGATGTAGTCGACGGCGTCACCGACGGTGACGATCTTCTCCGCCTCCTCGTCCGGGATCTTCACCCCGAACTTGTCCTCCATCTCCATGATCATCTCGACCAGGTCGAGGGAGTCGGCGTTCAGGTCCTCGGAGAAGGACGCCGTCTCGACGACCTCGGAGGCGTCGACGCCGAGCTGCTCGACGAGGATTGACTGAAGCTCGGAGAGGGCCTGCGCTCGATCCACCATTGCTCCTTCGGGGCATGAAACGGGTCCTTGGACGCGGCCACGGTACCAGTGCCGCCGGACGCCGCGCGGGGGGGCGCGGGGCCCCCGCTACCCGTCGGTTCCGAGCCCTGCCTGGATGTGGCCGGTCACGTCCTCGCGCAGGCCCTGCGCGGCGCGCAGGATCCCATTGGTCATGCCGCGCGTGCCGGTGTTGCCGTGGCCGATCATCGAGATGCCCCGCACGCCCAGCAGGTAGGCGCTGCCGTACTCCTCGGGGTCGATGTTCCGGCGCAGGTCCTTGAAGACCGGCATGCCGAGTGCCCCGGCCACCTTCCCCCGCACGCTCGAGGTGAGGCCGCGCCGGATCTCGTGGAAGATCATGGCCGCCGTGCCCTCGTAGAGCTTGAGGGCGACATTGCCCGTGAAGCCATCGGTCACGATGATCCGCGCCGTGCCCTTCGGGATGTCCCGGCCCTCGATGTTGCCGATGAATCCGGGCGTGCCCTCCAGCAGGGCGTAGGCCTCCTGCACCAGCTCGGTTCCCTTGCCGGCCTCCTCGCCGATGGTGAGGATGCCCACCGTGGGCTCGTCGATGCCCAGGATGTCGCGTCCGAGCACGCGGCCCATCACGGCGAACTGCGCGAGGTACTCGGGCCGGCACTCGGCGTTCGCGCCCCCGTCGATCATCACGATCGGGCCGGCGATGGAGGGCATGGGCACGGCCAGACCCGGGCGGATGACGCCCGGCAGGCGCCGCAGGATGAGCGTGGACGCCGCGAGCATCGCACCGGTGTGGCCCGCAGAGATGACGGCGCCCGCCCGGCCCTCGTGCACCTGGCGGCATGCCACCACCATCGAGGCATCGGGCTTGGACCGCACGGCCTTCACCCCGTCCTCCGCGGAATGGATGCGGTCGGCGGCATGAACCACCTCGATGTTCGACGGGATGTCCCCGTGCTGCTCGAGCGTGCGCTCGAGCGACGCTGCATCACCGACGAGCAGAATCCCCACGCCCTGCCGGGCCGCCTCCACCGCGCCCGCCACGGGCACCTGGGGCGCCTTGTCGCCGCCCATCGCATCGACGGCGACGACGACGTCGGACATCGGGCTCAGGCGCCGGTGTCGACGACCGCACGACCCTTGTAGTGACCGCACACCATGCAGACATGGTGGGGCATCACGGGAGCCGTGCAGCGCGGGCAGCGACCGAGGCGCGTCGCCTGGATCGAATGGGTGGCGCGTCGCTTGTCACGACGGGCACGGGACGTCTTGCGCTTGGGAACGGCCAACGTGGCTCCTGTCAGGGACCGGGTCCGGAACGACGCGGGAGACTAGCGCCTCAGCCGCGGTACGGGCAAGCGGTGCAGGCCGGGCGGATCATGCGTGGTCATCCTCCCCCTTCGCGAGGCGCTCGCGCAACTCGCCGAGGGCCGCCCACCGCGGGTCGGTGGCGTCGTCGGTGCACCCGCATGAGCCCGCGTTGAGGTCGGTGCCGCAGCGCGGGCACAGTCCGGCGCACCCCTCCGTGCACAGCACGGACATGGGCATGGCCTCCGCCACCGCATCGCGCGCCCAGGACGCCACGTCGAGCTCCATCCGCAGGGGCCCGGACAGGTGCTCGCAGTCCAGGTCGTCATCGGGCTCGTCGTCCCCGGCGCGGCCGGATGCCTGGAAGTCCCGGGCGTCCACCTGCACGTCCACGGATGACGATGCCAGGCAGCGCTGGCACGGCCCCGTGAGCGCCGTCGCGAAGCGCAGGCGCAGGCCGAGCCCCGACCCGGAGGAGGCCACGTCCACCCGGGCCGTCACCTCCCGGGGGTCCGGCGCGTACACCTGCCCGCCCATCACCATGTCGGGCAGGGCAATGGGAACATCAACCCGTGCGCCCGCGCCGGGCGACAGGTCGAGGCGCCGGAGGTCGATGACCCCCGTCGGCTCGTCCCCGCGCGCCCTGCTCACCGGATCAGTAGTCGGACGAGGACTCGTCGGTGATGAAGGGGCCATCACCCGCGCGGTCCTCGGACTTGCCCTGCAGGCGCTCGCGCCCGCGCCGCACGGCGGCCGTGAACTTCTCGAGGTTCACCTCGAGCGTGCCCAGCACCTCGTCGGCGTAGTCCTCGGCACCCAGGCGCACCTCGCGCTCGCGCATGCGGGCGTCGTCCAGGAGGTCGGACGCCTGCTTCTCGGCAAGCTTGACGACCTCCTGCTGGGACGCCTGGCGCTCCGCCTTGTCCTTGGCCTCGCTCACGATGCGATCGGCCTCGCGCTTGGCCTCGGCCAGCATCTCCTGGCGCTCCTTCACGATCCAGCGCGCCTGCTTGATCTCCTCGGGGATCGTGGAGCGCATCTGGTCGAGGAGCTCGTACACGGCTTCGCGATCAATGCGCACCTGGTCCGTGAGCGGCACGGCGCGCGCGTTGTGCACGAGGTCGTCGAGCTTGTCGATGAGGGCGAGAACATCCATGGGGTCGTCCTTTGTCAGGCGGTGCGGCCGATTCGGTCCCGGAGGGCGTCGGCGACATGCGCGGGAACCCACCCGCTGATGTCCGCCCCCCACGCGGCGGCCTCGCGGACGCCGGAGGAACTCAGGAATGCCCACTCGGGCGATGCGGGCAGGAAGACGGTCTCGAGCCCCGGGGCGATCCGGCCGTTGAAGCCGGCCATCTGCGCCTCGTAGTCGAAGTCCGCCGCGGTGCGGACGCCCTTGACGATCGCGCATGCGCCCACGTCGCGGGCATGGGCGGTCACCAGGCCGGTGAAGCCCGTGACCTCCACGTTCCCGAGGTGGGTGGTACCCGTGCGCATCATCGTCTTTCGCTCGTCCGCGGTGAAAAGGGGCTGCTTCTTCGTGGATCCTTCGGCAACGGCCACGACGACGGTCGCGAACAGGCGGGATGCCCTCTCCACGATGTCGATGTGACCGAGCGTGACCGGGTCGTAGGTACCCGGACACAGGGCGATTCGCCCTTCGGTGCTCATGTTCCTGCTCCCGGCGTCCACATCACGGTGATCTCCGTATCCCCATACCTGCGCGTGGTGTCCCGTTCGACGGCGATCCCGGGAATCCCCTGCGGGTCGATGATCGCACCCCGGGCGTGCTCGATGACCACCACCGCGCCCGGCGCGAGCACGCCGCCGATGGCCTCCCCCATCTCCTCGACGATGACGGGCAGCAGTGCATACGGCGGGTCGGCCAGCACCAGGCCGAACGCCGCTCCGCGCTCCGCGGCCGCGCCCAGGGCCCCGCGCCATCCGCGGCGCTCCACCCGCAGGCGCCCCTCCAGGCCCAGCACGCGCGCGTTGGCGCGGATGGCATCCGCGGCCCCACGGTCGTCATCCACGCACACGGCCGACGCCGCGCCGCGCGAGAGGGCCTCGATCGCGAGCGCCCCGGAGCCCGCGAAGAGATCGAGCACGGCCACGCCCTCCACCGGCCCGATGATCGAGAAGAGGGCCTCCTTCACCCGGTCGGAGGTCGGACGCGTGCCCCGTCCCGGCGGGGCCACCAGCCGACGTCCACCCAAGCTGCCGGCGATCACCCTCATGCGTCGAGCAGCCGCGGCATGCCGGGGAACGCCTCACGCACCGCCGCGGCGAGCAGCACGTGCTCCGGTGCATCGAGGCGGGGGTCCCGGGCAAGCGCCGCCTTGGCCACGTGGCGGGCACGGGCGAGCAGCTGCCGGTCCCGCGAGAGGCGCGCGAACCGCAGGTCGGTGGGCCCCGACTGGCGCAACCCCATGATGCTGCCCTCACCGCGGATGTCCAGGTCGATGTCCGCCAGCCGGAAGCCATCCATGGTCTGCACCAGTGCCTCCAGGCGGCGGATGCCGTCCTCGGCCGCGGGCTCGCCGAACACCAGGCATGTCCCCGGATGCTCGCCCCGGCCCACGCGGCCGCGCAACTGGTGCAACTGGGCGAGCCCGAAGCGATCGGCGTCCTCGATCACCATCACCGTCGCATTGGGCACGTCGATCCCCACCTCCACCACCGTGGTGGCCACCAGCAGGTCGGTCTCCCCCGCCGCGAAGGCCGCCATCGCCGCACGGCGCTCATCGGCCCGCTGGGCGCCGTGCGCCAGGCCCACGCGGAAGTCGCGGAAGGGGCCCTCGGCGAGCGCGCGGGCCTCATCCACCGCCGAGCGCGCGGGCGTGCCGGCGTCGTTGGCGCTGACCAGCGGGCAGATGACGTACGCCTGTCGCCCGCGACGCAGTTCCGCCCGCACGGCTTCGTAGGCATCCTCGCGCTGCTCCTCGCGCACCCACTGCGTGGCGATGTCGCGGCGGCCGGGCGGGCGCCCGCGGATGGCCGACACCCGCAGGTCGCCGTACGCGGTGAGGGCCAGCGTGCGCGGGATCGGGGTGGCGGTCATGTAGAGCAGGTGAGCGGCGTCGGCGCCCGATCCCGCCTGCTCGGCGAGCGCCTGCCGCTGCTCCACGCCGAACCGGTGCTGCTCGTCCACCACCACCAGGCCCAGGTCGTGGAAGCGCACGCCGCCCACCAGCAGCGCCTGGGTGCCCACCACCACCTGCGCCGTCCCGGTTGCCACCGCCATCTCACGCCGCTCCCGCTCGGCGCGCGGCACGCTTCCGGTGATGAGCACCGGCTCCACGCCAGCCGGGCCGAGCAGGTCGCGCAGCGTGCGGATGTGCTGCTCGGCCAGCGTCTCGGTGGGCACCAGGATGGCCGCCTGGGCACCGGCCTCCGCCGCCTGCGCGCACGCCAGGGCGGCCACCACCGTCTTGCCGGCGCCCACCTCGCCCTGCAGCAGCCGCCGCATGGGCCGCTCGCGTGCCAGGTCGCGGCTCACCTGCCGCAGCACCCGTTCCTGCTCGGCCGTGAGGGTGAACGGCAAGGCATCGCGCACCGCACGGGTGAGGGCGCCCGTGGCACGGAGCACCCGTGCGCGCCGCGCGTGCTCCTCGTGCCGGCGCACCGCGAGCAGCCCCAGTTGCAGGACCAGGAGCTCCTCGAATGCCAGCCGGCGGCGCCCGGCCCGCGGCTCGCGGGGGTTCCGGGGGAAGTGCAGGGCCACCAGGGCATCCGCACGCGTGGGCAGGCCGATGCGGGCCCGCATCCACGCGGGCAGCACCTCAGGGGCCGCCCGCAGCAGCGGGCGCGCGGCATCCACCATCTCGCGCAGCCTGCGGGCGGGCAGGTCCTCGGTGGCGCGGTATACCGGCACGAGCCCCTCGGTGTGCACGCCGGCGGTTGCACCCGCGCCCAGGACCTCGTGCGCCTTCACCGTCACCTGCCGCTGCGGGCGCAGCGACACCTGACCGCGGATCATCAGCTCGTCGCCGGGCGTGAGGATTCCCGCCAGGTATGCCTGGTTGAACCACACGGCCGTGATGGTGCCGCTGTCGTCGCGCACCCGGGCGCGCACGATGCGCAACCGGCGCCTGCGGGTGGGCACCACCGCGATGGACTCCAGCACCACGCGGATGGTGGCCTCCTCGCCGTCCGCCAGATCCGCGATGGGCCGCGCGGCGTCGTAGGAGAGGTAGCGCGAGGGCAGGTGCTCCGCCAGGTCGGCGATGGTGGCGAGGCCGATCGCCGCAGCCCGGCGGGCGGTCGCAGGCCCCACGCCGGGCAACTCCGTCAGCGGGGCAGCCCACCAGCCGGGCCCCGGCCGCTGGGGACGTGCGCCGGCTCCGGCAGAGGCGGGAGCACCCCCGAATGCGACGTCCGGCACGCTCACGCTGGCAACCGGTGCCCGGTTGTGGCATCGTGCCCGGGTCGTGGCGCCCGGCGCCATCCCGTTTCTCCTACCCGAGGTAAGTGGTCGACATGGCGAAGGTCTGCACGTCCTGCGGCAAGGGCCCTGCGTTCGGCAACAACCGCAGTCACTCGATGCGCGCGACGTCCCGACGCTTCGACCCGAACCTGCAGAAGGTCCGCATCGTCATCGACGGCACGCCCACCCGCGCGTACGTCTGCACCCGCTGCCTGAAGGCCGGCAAGGTGCAGAAGGCCGTCTCCGGCGCCTAGGACCGGCCTGCCCCTGCCGGGCCCATCGCCCGGGCGGCGGCCAGCAGGTTGATCATCGACACGGCCGCATCGGCGGCCTCGTCGCCCTTGTTGCCCTTGTCCCCGCCCGCGCGGGCCTCCGCCTGCGCCATGGTGTCGCAGGTGAGGATGCCGAATGCGCACGGCACGCCGGTGTCGAGCGACACGCGCATCAGGCCGTGTGCCGCGGCGTCGCACACGTACTCGAAGTGGGCGGTCTCGCCACGGATCACGGCGCCCAGCGCCATGACCGCCGCGTAGCGACCGGTTGCCGCCAGCGCAGCGGCGGCGGCCGGCGCCTCGTAGGCGCCGGGGATCCAGTGGACATCCACATGGTCCCCGGGCAACCCGCTCTCGGCCAGGCGCGCGACGGCGCCGCCGAGAAGTGACTCGGCGATGCCGCGATGGAAGCCCGCGACGACGGCGGCGATACGGACATCGGAGTGCGCAAGCGGCTCGGCGGGAGGAGCGGGATCGGTTCGTGCCATGGCGCGTAAGGCTACGCTGCGGCGCGGCCGGACCGGCAGGGGTCGGCGGACCTCCGCCGTCTGCCATGCTCACCGCGTGATCCGACCCCCCACCGTGCTCGCCGTCGTCGCCGCCTCGCTGGGTGGCGCCGCGGGCACGGCGGCAGCGGCCCCCATCTCCTTCTCCACGTGCGCCGGGCGCGCGCCGGTGCAGTGCGGCACCCTCGAGGTGCCGCTCGACCATGCGGCACCCGGCCGCGGAACGCTGTCGCTGCACGTGGAGCGCCTGGCCACCCGCGGCAGCCGCCGTGGCGTGCTGGTGCTCCTGGCCGGCGGCCCGGGGCAGGCGGGCACGCCCATCACCCCCGATGACCCGGTGGCCGCCGCCATCCCGGGATGGGACCTGGTAATGCTGGACCAGCGCGGCACGGGTACGGGGGCGCTCACATGCCCTGCTCTGGACGGGCGCGACTCCGACGGGTCGGTGGATGCCATCGGGCGCTGCGCCGTGCAGCTTGGCCCCGACCGCGCCCTGTACGCCACCCGCGACAGCGTGCTGGACCTCGAGTCCCTGCGCGACGGCCTCGGCGTGCCGGCGTTCGCCCTGGGCGGAATCTCCTACGGCACCTACGTGACGCAGTACTACGCGCAGCAGTTCCCGTCGCGCGTCACGCACCTGGTGATGGACTCGGTGGTGGATCCCGCGACGTTCAACGGGCTGGAGGTGCCGTTCTACCAGCGCGTCGCCCCGGCCCTGCGTGACCTGTGCGCCCGCGGGCGCTGCCGCGGCATCACGCCCGATCCGGTGGCCGACATCTCGGCGCTCGTACAGATCACCGCGACGCGATCCATCCGGGGCATGCGCCCCACCGAGACCGGCCGCACGGTGCGGACCTCCCTTGGCGGGCCGGGGAACCAGGGCGATCTGCCAGCGCTGCTCGCGGTGGGTGACCTCAGCCCCACCGCCCGTGCAATGTGGCCGGGGGCCGCCCGGGCGGCGCGCACCGG
>CALIKX010000030.1 GCA_938017905.1 uncultured Thermoleophilia bacterium
AGGTCGTTGACGAAGGCCACGACCGATCCGATGCGCGCGATGGGGAGGTGCTCCACGGCGCCGGCCGATGCCTTGCACGCCACGGCTGTGATCCCCGGGCTGCCCCGGGACGGGATGACCAGCCCGGCGAATCCCGCCGCATCGGCCACCCGCGCCACCGCGCCCAGGTTGCGCGGATCCTGCACCTCATCGAGCACCATCACCGGGCCGTCACCCTCGAGCACGGCCTGAGGGTCCGCGTAGGGGTACTCATCGGTGATCGCCACCACCCCCTGGTGGTCGCCCGTGCCCGCGAGGCGGGCCAGGTCCTCGCGCCTCTTCACCACCACCCGCACACCGGCGAGCGCGGGGTCGTCGGCGGCCTGTGCCAGCGCCCACACCTCGCCCACGGGCCGCCTGCCGGCCATGATCAGCTCGCGCACGGGGTTGCGCCCGTACACCAGCACGGGTCCGTCATCGTCGCCGTGGCGGGGCCTCCGCCCATGGCGCCGGCTGGTCACGACGCCGGGAACACCTCGGGCCCGTCCGGCCCGTCGCGGAGTTCGAAGCCCAGGGCGAGGATGGCATCGCGGATCTCGTCCGCGCGGGCGAAGTCGCGGTCCGCGCGGGCGCGCTGGCGATCATCGACCAGCGCGCGCACCTCGTCAGGAACCTCGTCATCGCCCGGGGATGCGAGCCCGGACAGGCCGAGCATGTCGAGCAGCGCGGCGAGGTCCAACCGGATCTCCTGCACCTGCCCCTCGGGCAGTCGTCCGCGCTCAATCGCCTGGTTGATCGCGCGCACCAGGTCGAAGACCGCCGCCATGGCGCCCGGGGTGCCGAAGTCGTCATCCATCGCCGCGATGAAGCGCTCGCGCGCCGCTGCCGCGGCGGTCGCGAGTTCCACGTCGATCGTGTCCCCGGGCTCCGCGAGCGAGCGATCCAGCGCGCGGACGGCGTTGCGGATGCGTCGGCAGGCGGCCTCGGCGTCGCGCATGCGCTCGTCCGAGAAGGGAAGCCGCGACCGGTAGTGGCTCTGCATGAAGTACGCGACGACGGTCTCGGCGCCCCACTGCGCCACCACGTCCGCGAGCAGGGCGATGTTGCCGATGCTCTTGCTCATCTTGCTGTCGCTGAGCTCGAGCATCTCGTTGTGCATCCAGATGCGCGCAAAGGGGGCGCCGTGCGCGCCCTCGCTCTGGGCGATCTCGTTCTCGTGATGGGGGAAGACCAGGTCGATGCCGCCCCCGTGCACCGAGAAGCCCATGCCGAGCTCCTTCTCGGCCATGGCCGAGCACTCGATGTGCCACCCCGGGCGGCCACGACCCCACGGGGAGTCCCACCAGGCGTCCTCGCCCTCCTTCAGGCCCTTCCAGAGCGCGAAGTCGAGGGGATCATCCTTGACGTCGCCCGGGTCGGTGTCGGGCATGTCATCCAGCCGCCGGCCCGACAGGCAGCCGTAGTCGGCGAACCCGCGCACGCGGAAGTACACGTCTCCGCCCGCCTCGTACGCCAGGCCGCGCCCCACGAGATCCGCGATGAGCGCCACGATCTCGTCCATCGAATGGGTGACCAGCGGCTCGGCATCCGGGCGCCCGAGCCCCAGCAGGTCGGTGTCCTCGATGTACTGCCGGGTGCACCGCTCCGCCAACTCGGTGGACCGGATCCCCTCGGCCCGCGCGGCGTCGTAGATCTTGTCGTTGACGTCGGTGACGTTGATGACCAGCCGCGCGCGCTGGCCGCGGCGCTCGATGTAGCGCTTCAGCACCGAGAAGACCACGAACGGGCGCGCATTGCCGATGTGGATGCGTGAGTACACGGTGGGGCCGCACGCGTAGATGCCGATCACGCCATCCGCGTCGGCGACGACGGGCTCCGGCCCACCCGTGAGGGTGGAGTGCAGGCGCAGGCTCACGGGGTATCCACCAGGGCCACGGCCTGACAGGCAATGCCCTCGCCGCGGCCCGTGAAGCCCATGCGATCGGTGGTGGTGGCGTGCACCGATACCGGCGCGCCCACGACAGCCGTGAGCGCCTCCTCCATGGCCGCACGGTGCGGTGACACGCGGGGGCGCTCGCACACGACGACCGCGTGCACGTTCACCGGGGTGGCGCCCTGCTCCCGCAGCACGCCGATCGCGTGCGCGATCATCGCCGTGCCGGTGACCCCGGCCCACTCCGGCGCGCCCGAGGGGAACAGCACGCCGATGTCGGGACCTCCCGCAGCCGCGAGCAGGGCATCGCACACCGCATGCGCCACGACGTCCCCGTCCGAGTGCCCCGCAAGGCCCTCGGGATGGTCGATGCCGATCAGGCCCAGCACCAGGGGAACGCCCGCCTCGAGGCGGTGCGCATCCACGCCCATGCCGACCCTCATGCCCATCGAATGGCCACCTGCTCCGGTTCGCGGCCGCGGAACCGGGTGATCGTCTCATAGCCCGCGCCGCGGAGGGCCGCGACAGCCGTCGGATAGTCGCGGGCGACATCCTCCGGCCGGTGCGCATCGCTCGCGAGGGTCACGGGTACGCCGGCGCGGCGGAAGGCCGCGAGCCAGTCCGGGTCCGGGTACAGCGCGCGGCATGGCTTGCGCAGGCCGGCCGATGAGCACTCCACGGCCACGCCCGACTCCGCGATCTGCGCGATCACCTCATCGCGGCGCGCCGTGAGCCGCTCGGGCATCGGCGTGCCGAACACCTTCGGCAGGTCCGGGTGGGCCAGGACATCGAAGAGGCCGCTCCCGGCGGCTGCGGCGAGTTCATCGAGGTAGCGGCCCCAGGTCTCTTCGGCGCCCAGGGAATCCCAGCAGGGATAGTCGGGGTGATCCACGGCCAGGTCGCCCAGCCAGTGCACCGATCCCAGCACGATGTCGAACGGCTGGGACGCGAGCAGGGCGCGGATGTCGTCCTCGCGCCCGGGGATCCAGTCCATCTCGATGCCCAGCAGCACGGGAAGCCCGGCATCACGGGCCCGGTCGATGGCCGCGCAGTGCTCCGCC
>CALIKX010000031.1 GCA_938017905.1 uncultured Thermoleophilia bacterium
GCTCCGGCCCCTGCCCCTGCCCCTGCGCCTGCTCCGGCGCCTGCGCCTGCTCCGGCCCCGGCGCCTGCTCCGGCCCCTGCGCCTGCGCCAACCCCCTAGGGGTCGCCGTGCCCCGCACCGCCGGTGCGGCGTGACGGCACCATGAGGAGGATCCCCGCCATGCCCGCCAGCGCGGCGGCGGCCAGGCATGCCCACGCCGGGGGCAGGACACCAATCGCCCACTCACCACCCAGCGGGGCATCCCGCACCCCCGTGCGCAGCACCACCACGTCCACCCTGGGTGCGAGGGCGATCAGCGCCGCCCACGCGGCCCCGGCAACCGCCAGCAGGATGACCACGCCGCCCAGCGCACGCGCCGTGCGCGAACCGGGCACAGGGTGCCACCACGCGATGAGCCCGCCGGTGCACGCCAGCGCAGCCCCGATCACCGGCAGGATCCACGACGCCCCGCCCGCGCCGTAGCCGGACAACGAGGCCGTCCCGGACCGCAGCGTGGCGGCGTACCACGGCAGCACCGGCAGCAGCGCCACCAGGGCACCGCAGGCGACCACCGCCACCCCCAGTATCCGACCGCGTCCGCTCATCCGCCCTGGCCCCCCACGCGCCGGAACACCATCACGCCATCCCGGTCGAACACCAGCCGGAAGTCCCCCCGGGCGCGCAGGCGGTCCAGCCAGTACGTGAACCCGGCAGGGTCCAGGCGATCGAACACGTCCGGCCGGGTGCGGTCCACGATGACCCATGCGGCGTCGCCCACCTCGGGGAACACCAGGGCGCGCCGCCGTGCCGAGAGGTGCCCCCCGGCGCCGTTGCCCGCCGACACCACCGCATCCGCGGGGATGAGCGCCGCGGCCTCATCGAGCACCCCGGCATGGGGTCCGGGCCGGTATTGCTGCAGGCGCGATTCGGTCGCGCGCGACAGCGACGGGGCGATGGGCACCGGACCGGTGACGACCGTGCCGAGCACGCCCGCCCCCACGAGCACCAGCGCCACGGCCCCGGCCGGGCGCAGCATGCGCCGCAGCCACTCCGGACGGCTGCGGCGCCGCAGCCCCGCGAGCCCCAGCATCGCCGCTGCCACCAGGAAGGGGCTCGGCACCGCCGCGTAGTGGAACTCGATCGAGTGATTGGGCCACCAGTCGGCCAGCATGTTCAGCAGCAGATCGGGCAGTGCGGCGGCCGCGAGCAGCGGTGCGAAAAGCGGCAGGAACAGCAGGGGCAGCAGCAGGGCCAGCAGATAGGACAACCTCTGCCACCCCCCGATGGTCGTGATGACCTCCAGCGGCTGCGACAGGGCCCCCACCAGTGCCTGCGACGGGGTGTCGCCGAAGCGCCCGAAGCGCTCGCTGAAGGGGCGGGGCAGGTCGGTGCCGGCGGCCGGGATGATCACCAGCACCGCGATCAGGGTCCAGGCCAGGGATGCCACCGACAACACCGCGCCCGCGATCCACCGACGCTGGCGCACGATGATCCAGACGCCCAGGATGGCCACCGCGAGCCCCACCTGCTCCTTCCCCATCAGGGCCAGGGCCGCGGCCACCCCGAGCACCCAGTCGTTGCGGACCTCGGCGGCCCAGATGGCGAGCATGAGCAGCGGCGCCGCAAGCGTGACGGCGTGCAGGTCGGTCACCACCGCCCACTGGATGGGCGCGTACAGCAGCCACATCAGGGCCCCGGCCACTGCGAGGCGGTCATCCCCCAGCCACCTGCGGCCCAGCAGGAATGCCGGGACCGCGCCGGCGGCCACGATCACGGCCTGCGCCACCAGAAGGGGCACCGCCGAGTCGGTGATCCACTGCAGGGGCACCAGCACCACCAGCAGCGGGTCGACGTGCGACCCCAGCCGCGAGGCCTGCTCGCCCGCCGCGTTCGTGGCCATGAGGAAGTCCCCGTGCGCGGTGCTCCAGATGGCCTGGACCATGTTCCCGAGGTCGAAGCGGCCGGTCCACCAGCCCTCATGCCGTGCGACCGAGAGCCACGAGAACAGCGCCGCCCATGTGGTCGCGAGCACCAGCACGAGCGTGAGCGGCAGGTCGCGCACCAGGCGCCAGCGGCGCATGCGCTGCGATGCCCGGCTGCTTCTCACGGCCGGCCGCGCTTCCGGCCCGCGAATGCCGCCACGCCGACGAACACCAGCTCCACGGCGATCAGGAACAGGCGCGAGCCCACGCTCAGGGCCACCGCGACCCCACCGGGAACCTGCCGGGAGAGCACCAGTGCCAGCACCGCATCGCGCACGCCGAGGCCCGACGGCACGATGAACACCAGCATCGAGACCACGAACGCCAGAAGGAACCCGGACGCCACCCCGACGGGGTCACCGATCTCGGGGCCGCCCACGCCCCGCATGAAGGCCCATACCGACAGTCCGAGGAGCGCAGAGGTCGCCATGTACCAACCGACCATCAGCGCGACGCGGCCGAACGGCAGCAGCACCGCGAGCGGCTCGCGGCGCACGCGGCGCAACGCCCACGCAGAGGCCGGACCGAATGCACGGGGGTGCAGCAGCAGTGCGGCCAGGGGCACGGCCAGCACCAGCCAGGCGGCCGGTCCCACCGCGCTGGAGGAGCCGATGTCCAGCAGGGCCACCACCGCGAGCAGCGACGCCGACACGAGCGCGACCACCTGCTCGTAGGTGGTGGCCGCGACCGTCACGCGCTTCGGCACGCCGTGCGCCTCGGCCATCACCGCGCGCCCCACCACCATCAGCAGGTTGCCCGGCACGTACCGGCCCAGCAGGGACCGCGCCCAGGCCGACACCGTGGCCAGCACCGGGGGCGGCGGCCGGTGCAGCCCCGCGAGGATCGCCTCGTACGCGAGTGCCGACAGCACGAGGGATCCCAACGCGAGCACGACGGCCAGGGCCAGCCACCCCGCCGAGGGCTGCCAGTCGAACGACGTGACCACGTCCCAGGCGTCGGCGATCGTCCAGGCCAGCGCCCCGATGATGGCCAGGCCCGCGGCCAGCCCGGCCCACCGCACCCACCCGCGGCCGCTCACCGCGCGCGCTCCCGCAACCAGGCGGCAAGGGGACGCGCCACGGCCTCCGGCGTTCCGACCTGCTCATAGCGCCGGCGTGCGGCGGTGCCGAGCGCGCGCCGGGCGGCCGGGTCCCCGGCGAGCGCGATGAGCGCGGCGGCCAGAGCGGCGGGCTCGCCGGGCGGCACCAGTACGGCGTCACGCCCGTGCGTCAGCACCTCGCGGATGCCCGGCGTGTCGGCGGTGATGATCGGCCGGCCCGCGGCCATCGCCTGGAAGACCTTGTTCGGAACCACGCGCGCCGCCTTCGCGCTCCGGCCGAAGATGCCGAGGACGATCCCGCTCGTCGCGACCTCCTCGCCCAGGGCCCCGTAGGGAACCCACGCCACGTGGCGCAGTGCCGCGGGCGGCTCGCGGCGGAGCTCCGCCGCGAGCCATGCGTCCAGCTGCCCCTCGCCGATCAGCCGTATCGGGGGGGTCCCCGGGATGCGGGCGGCGTCCAGCACCACGTCCAGGCCGTGCATGGGCGAGAGCTTCCCGTACCACAGCGCATGGCACGGGCCCGGGGGGAGGGGCGTGCAGGGGAAGGCGCCGGGCTCCGCGCCCACCGGCAGCACCATCATGCGCCCATCGGCGACACCGAAGCGCTCGCACAGGAATTCCGCATTGGCCCGGGTATCCGCCAGCACGAGGTCCGCCACCCCAAGGGCCAGGCGATCGACCCCCGCGAGGGCCCGGTGGGCAACAGGGCCCGTGCGCCCGCGGTCGTCACCGAGCGTGTCGGCCAGCGACACCATCATGTCCACCACCAGCGGTGCGCGGCGTGCCGCCGCCACCATCCTGGCGGGCAGGGCGTCGGGCTGGGCCGGGTAGCCCGCCACCACGGCGTCCACCGGGCCCGCGGCACGGGCCTCCGCCATCGCGATGCCGCCCCACGCGCCCAGCCATGCGCCGGCGGCGCGGCCCAGGCGCGTGGGCGCCAGAAAGCCCCCCGCCTTGTGCCGGGTGCGCTCCCACACGGGCCGGTGCCGCTCCGTCACGCCCACCCCGTGCGCGCGGAGGCCCTCCACCAGCACCCGGGTGCGGGGGTAGGCGCGCTCGTAGGTGCCCACCCACTCCACCTTCGGAGGCCAGGTCACCCCCGGATGACGCGCTCGATGCGCGAGGTGGCCTCGTCATCCTCCGAGCGCATGCGCCCGCGCTGGATCAACTCGCTCACCAGGCCGATGGTGAACAGCTGAATCCCCACGACGATCAGCAGCACGCCCAGGAGCAGCAGTGGCCGCCCGCCGATGGCCTGGCCCAGGATCTTCACAATGGTCAGGTACACGGAGATCCCCACGCCCACGAGAAACAGCAACAGGCCCAGTCCACCGAAGAAGTGCATCGGCCGGTGGCGGTAGCGCCCCACGAACGAGATCGTGATCAGGTCGAGCAGGCCGCGCACGTAGCGCTCGAACCCGTACTTCGATCGTCCATGACGCCGGGCGCGGTGGTTGACCGGCACCTCTGCCACCCGGAAGCCCTCGGATGCGGCGATGACCGGGATGAAGCGGTACATCTCGCCCGGGATGGCCAGCGCGCGCACGACATCCGCGCGGTATGCCTTGAAGCCGCAGTTGAGATCGTGCAGGTCGACCCCCGAGGCGCGGCGGGCGACGCCGTTGAACACACGCGACGGCACGGTCTTGTTCCACGGATCGTTGCGTTGCTGCTTCCAGCCCGACACCAGGTCCGCGCCGTCATCCAGCGCCGCGAGGAGGCGCGGAATCTCCGCGGGGTCATCCTGCAGGTCGGCGTCGATGGTGATGACCACCTCGCCGCGCGCCTCGCGGAAGCCGGCGGTGAGCGCCGCACCCTTGCCGAAGTTGCTGCGCAGGCGCACCACGCGGATCTCGTCGTGCCGGCGGGCCAGGTCGGCCAGTACCAGGTCGCCGCCGTCGCGTGAGCCGTCGTCAACGAAGATGACCTCGAAGGGCGCGCCGATGGCACGCATCACCGGCAGGAGCTCCCCGACGAGCTCCTCGAGCGAATCCCGCTCGTCGAATACCGGGGTGACGACGGAGATGAGACGGTGGGATGCCATCAGCCGCGCCGCCCCGGCAGCGACGCACGCGGCAGCGGACGCCGCCCGCGACGGGCCATGCGCTCGTCCTCCGTGGGCACCGGCCGGTACGGACCGGATGCCACGAGCCCACGGCGCACCCGCGACATCACGAGCGAGCCGAGGCTCCAGACGGTCACCAGGACGGCAGCGGCCAGCAGGGGTCCGGTCACGCCGCGCGCGCCGGATGCGGTCGTCTCGATGAGGTACCAGGCCGTGTAGGGGATGCCGCGGTCGATGCGTCCGGCCACCCACCACGTGAGCAGGACCGCGGGCGCCGCGGCCACGAGCGCCAGGCACACCACCTGCCATGGCCGGCGCGCCCGCGTGGCCACCAGCGCCGCGTGGGCGGCGGGCAGCGCCACCAACAGGCCGAACGGACTCGCAAGCCACAGCAGCACGCACACCACCCCCAGCGCGATCACCCCGGTCGCAGCGCGCGAGGCCACCTCGGCGTCGCGCCGGGTGGCCCGGTGGCGTACCGCCAGCCAGGCCAGCACCCCGGCTCCAACCGAGAGGACGATCGCCACGATGGCGGCGAGATCGAAGGGAACCTGCTCGGCGAGCGGCGGCCATCCGCCGGCGGCCGGCGCGATCATGCCGGCGGTGGCCAGCAGGTGCGCGACCAGCAGCGCGACGACCACGGGCACGAAGCGCCAGAGCAGTGCCGCGACGAACGGCGTGATGCGCACGCCCGCGCGCCGCAGGCGCACGATGAGGTCGAGCGCCGCGACCAGGAGGGGAAGGGCCAGCAGCAGGATGACCACGCGGCTCATCACCGGACGCAGCTCGCGGCCATTGATGATCACCCCCGCCGCCGGGGCCGGCACCGTGTCCACCTCGTCCAGCGAGGCGATGAGGGTCTCGGCGGTGCGCCCGGCATCACCCAGGGAATCCTCCGCAGGCAGGCCACCACCCATGGCAGGGCCCTCGGGTCGCGATGCCAGGGAGACCGCGGGGATCCCCAGCGCGATGTAGGCAGCCTGGTCCCCGGATGTCTGGGGCACGGCCATTCCCGCCATCTGCGGGAATGGCCCCGGTGCGGGTACGACGGGCGCATCCGCCCGGGCAGCCGCCTGCTCGGCGGCGGACGCCACCGGGATGGACCGGCGCCCGTCCTGGCCGTCGTCCCAGATGTGCAGGCCCGCGGGTGCCCCGGCCGGATCATCCAGCGACACCGCGGCGGCGATGGGCCACCCGGAGAACCGGCTGGCGAACCAGCGGGCGCCGGCATTGCCCACGGTGGATGCGCCGGTGGACACCAGCACCACGGGACGGTTGCGCGCGACGGCCCCCAGCGAGCGGGCCAGCTGCACCAGCACGGCGGATCCGCTCTCCCCGCCGCTGACACCGGGCGGCGTGTCACGCGGTGCGGAGATGACCAGGGCGGGCGCCGCGGACGCGCCGGTCCGCGCCGGCAGCACCACGTAGACGTTCTCGGTGATCACGCGGCCCGACGGGCCGAGCACCGAGAAGCGCTGCCGGCGAACGGGCGTGGCACCCGGGACCGCGCCCAGCTGGGTGGCGATCCACGCGGCGGAGGCGGAATCCCCGCGGGTGCCGGGCGCACGCTCGGGCGCCACTTCGGCGAGGTCCGCGGCGATGCCCCGGGCCGCCACCGCGTCGAACGCAGGCGGGAGGGGCGGGTCGGGGGTGCCGCCCGGAGTTTCCAGCGTCAGCAGGGCCACGAGCAGCGCAAGCGCCGCGACGAGCCATGAGAGCCGGTAGAGGCGCCCGTTCAGCATGTGCGCGCAGTATCGCACCGGCGACCCGCCGGGCGCGGGATCGCGAGTACAGTGGACGCATGGAGCGGCGGCCGCTCATCCTGGTTTCGAACCGGGGCCCGGTGGGCTTCATCGACGACGGGGAGGGCGGCACGCGCGTAGTGCGCTCCGGGGGCGGGCTCGTGACGGCCCTCACGGGACTCATCGACATCGTCCCGGCGTTGTGGATCTCGGCGGCCATCGAGGACGGCGATCGGCAGGTCGCCGCCGAGGCGGACGGCCCGTTTCCCATTCCGCAGGCGGGTGTGTCCACGACCGGGCGCTTCGTGGTGATGGAGCCGGAGGTCTACGAGCGCTACTACAACGTGGTCGCCAACCCCATGCTGTGGTTCATCCAGCACTACCTGTGGGATCTGTCGAACGTGCCGGACATCCGCGGGGAGGAACTCGCGGCATGGTCGGAGGGCTACGTGGTGGCCAATGACCTGTTCGCCGACGCCGTGGTCGAGGCCCTCGAGGCAAGTCCCGATGCCGTCGTGATGATCCACGACTACCACCTGTACACGGCGCCCGCGCGCATCCGGGCGCGGGCGCCCGACGCGTTCCTGCACTTCTTCGTGCACATCCCCTGGCCCCAGCCGGACTACTGGCGCGTGCTGCCCCCGCACATCCGTGACGCGATCGTCGAGGGCCTGCTGGCCAACGACATCGTTGCCTTCCACACCCAGCGGTACGCCCGGAACTTCCTCCTGTCCTGCGAGGACCTGCTGGACCTCCAGGTGGACTACGAGGCCCTCACGGTGGACTATCGCGGTCGCACCGTGGCGGTGCGCCACTACCCCATCTCGATCGATGCGCGCGGGTTCACCGAACTGGCCCACAGCGACGCCGTGCGGCAGGAGGAGGCCACGTTCCTGCGGCGGCGACGCCGGCACCTGGTGGTGCGGGTGGACCGCACCGACCTCTCCAAGAACATCCTCCGCGGGTTCACGGCGTTCGATGCGTTCCTCGACCGCCACCCCGAGTTCCACGAGGAGATCACCTTCTTCGCCATGCTGCAGCCCTCGCGGCAGGACGTGCCGGAGTACGTCGAGTACGTCACGCGCATCACCGACCTGGTGAGCGGCATCAACACCAAGCACGGCAACACCGACTGGATGCCCATCGAGCTGCGGTTCGAGAGCAACCTGCCCCTCGCGGTCACGGCCTACAAGCACTTCGACGTCATGCTCGTCAACTCGATCTTTGATGGCATGAACCTCGTGGCCAAGGAATCCGTGCTGGTGAACGAGCGCGATGGCGTGCTGGTGCTGTCGGAGAACGTCGGCGCCTACGAGGAGATCGGGGCCTTCAGCATCGGCGTGAACCCGTTCGACATCGAGGCGCAGGCCGAGGCCCTGCACCAGGCGCTCACCATGCCCCGGGCCGAGCGCCGCGCGCGGGGGGAGGCCATCCGCCACGTGATCAGCGAGAACGACATCGCCAAGTGGCTGAAGACGCAGATCGCCGACATCGAGGATCTCCGCGGCCGTGCGGTGCTGCCGCCCGGCACGCAGGGGTGATGCGCCCGCCGGTGGGGCGGAACCCCCGGGGGGCGCCGGGGGCGGGGCGCTCCGCTAGCCTCGTCGCCGCGATGGGGCGGACCCCCGGCCCGTCCGCGCTCCATCGGCACGCACCGGAGGTCATGAGTATCCGCAGCACACGACCCGAGAACCGCACCGCCCCCGGGGCACCGCGCGCCCTGCCCAATGCATGGCGTGGAGGCCGCCTCGCGCTGGCGGGCATCGTCGCCCTCGCATGCAGCGCATCGGCCGGCACGGCCGCTGGCGCCACGAACATCAACGGATGGGGTGCGATCAGCGCGGACATGGCGGGCGGCACCCTGGTGTGGGCCGACGCCCAGCCGGCACGCACCCGCACGTTCACGTACTGGCGCACCGATGCCGGCCGGGCACGGGTATCGGGCACACGCATCCGCGGGGTGACAAAGCCGGTCACCGTCCGCACCAGCGCAGGCGCGCTCACCGGTACGGCAATCCGCGCCACCGGCGTGTCGCGCGGGTTCACGCTCACGGCATCGGGGGCATCCTTCGCGGGACCGGTGACCTGGTGCTGCACCTCAGGGGGCCAGGAGGTGGTGGTGTCGAGCAATGGCGCCGGGGACGCCCCGCGTCCGTACGCCTCGGGCCTCGACGGCACCCGCGTGCGGTGGATCGCGGGAGGCAGGAACGGAGCGGTGCTGGGATCCGCCGACCCGGTGGAGTCCCAGGAGCGCCAGACCTCCGCGCCCATCCCCGGCAACCCCGGCCCCGGCCTCGCATCGGTGACCACCGGCATCGCCGCCTGGGCCGATCGTCGCGGCACCGTCATCCGATTCGGCGTGCCCGCCGATGACGGCGTGGGCAACCTGCGCGAGGCCCGCCAGGGCGGACGGGTGCTGGAGGTGCGCGCGACGCCGCGGTTCATCGCCGCCGTCGTGCGTCGGGGTGGCTACCGCGTCACCCGCACCGATGTCGCGACCGGCCGGGTGCGGATCGTGTGGCGCGGATCGAAGCGACCGCGCATCGCGGCCGGCGGACGGGCAATTGCCATCGGCGCGGGCCGTACCGTGCTGACGAGCCGCGGGGGGTCGGCGCGGAAGGTGGCCGATGCACGCGGCCCCATCGCGGCCGTGGCCACCAACGGCACCCGCGTCGCGGTGTTCGAGCGCATCACGCGCCGCGTGACCAAGGGGAAGCGCACCACGTCGGTGCGATCCACCGCAGTCCGCATCGCGGGGAGGGTCCGATGAGCATGCGCACCATCACGGGCGCGCTCGCGGGGGCGGCCACCCTGGCACTGGCCATCCCCGCGCACGGTGCCATCCCCGCGCTGCAGGACGACCAACTGCACAACCTGAGCGGGCCGGCACTGGACCAGCGGCTGGACCTGCTGAAGTCGAGCGGCACCAAGGTGACGCGCGTGGATGTCATCTGGCGGTGGGTCGCACCCACGCGGCCTGCGGACCCGATGAACCCGGCGGACCCCGCCTACGACTGGAGCCGCTACGACCAGATGATCAGCGGGCTCGTGGCGCGTGACATCACGCCCATGATCACCTACTACTGGACCCCCACATGGGCGGGGCGCACGGGCAAGCCCAACGCCGCCCCGCGCATCGCCGACGCCGCCTACTTCGCGGCGGCGATCGCGCGCCGGTACAACGGCACGTGGGCGGACGGCAGGGGTGGCGTGCTCCCGCTGGTGCGACGCATCGAGATCTGGAACGAGCCGAACATCGCGACGTTCTGGTTCCCGCAGTGCCGGCGCCAGAAGGGCCGGTACGTCATGACGTCGGCCCGCCAGTACTCGGCCCTGGTGGCCGCGGCCTACCCACGCGTGAAGGCCGCGAGCCCGGCGTCCATCGTCACCGCAGGCGTCACCGGTCCGGTGGGTGGATCCCGGTGCGACAAGGCCGACTCCTCGGTGGGCACGATCACCTTCGCGAAGGAGATGATCCGCCATCGGGTGCCCATCGACGCATGGAGCATGCACCTCTACCCCATCGGCTCCCCGGCCAAGGCGTACTTCGTGCCGTCGTGGAGGACGATCCCGCAGATCACCAAGCTGGTGGATAGGCTGAAGCGCGGCGCGCCCATCTACGTGACGGAGACCGGCTATCACACCTCGTACAACCGCTACCACCGCTACTTCGTGAGCGAGGCGCAGCAGGCGTCGTGGCTGGACCAGACCTACAGGGTCGCGAACCGGTACCCGCGGGTGGAGGTGGCTGTGTGGTTCAACCTCCAGGACAACCCCTTCTGGACCGGCGGCCTGCTGCGCGGCGACATGACGCAGAAGCCCGCGTGGTCGCGATTCGTCGCGCAGGCGTCCGGTTCCGCCCGCCCCGGGTCGTGGGCACCGTGAGCGGGGCGGAGCGCGACGGCGACACGCTCGACGACGTCCGCGCCTACTACGACCGCATCGCACCGCACCTCCGGGCGGTGGAGCAGCAGAACTGGCACCTGCAGAGCCGCATGTCGTGCGTGCTCGCGACGATCGACGGCCACGGCCCGGGCCCGGGCGGCCGGGTGCTCGACGTCGGCTGCGGTGGCGGCTTCCTGCTGGAGGCGCTCGCAGGGCGCGGGTACTCCGGGGTGGGAATCGACCTGTCGCCCGAGTCGGTGGACATCGCGCGCACGCGACTGGCCGAGATCGGCGCGGCCGACCGGCTGGATGCCCGGGTGGGCAGCGCCTATGAGCCCCCGGAGGGCCCGTTCGACCTCGTGTGCCTGACCGATGTACTGGAACATCTGGAGGACCCGCGTGCGTGCCTGCGGGCACTGCGCGCGCAGATGGCGCCCGGTGCCCTGCTCGTGATCTCCACCCCTAACCGGCGCAGCCTCCCGGGTGCCCGGCGGTGGCTGGCCGAGAAGGGCGTGCCCGGGATCCGCCTGAGCCTCGCGCCCGTTGACAACTGGCAGACCTGGGTGGACCTGGAGTCGCACGCGGCGGCAGCCGGCATGGTGCCGGTGAGCCGTCGCGGCATCTTCTTCCGGCCCGGGGGCAGGATCGGCTCGCAGATGGGCCGCGCCTACCGGAGCGCGTCGGTGCGCAACCTCGAGCGCCGCGCATCGGGCACGCGCCTCGGGCGCTTCGGCTTCTACATCGTCCTGGGCTTCCGCCCCCTCCCCTGATGCCCGACGGCGGGCGGCGCGGGCTCGTCGCCGGGGGCATCATCGCCCTCGTGCTGGTGGCGTTCGGCGTGTTCGTGCTGCCGTTCGCCTTCACCACTCCGCCCCCCATCATCACGCGGTTCGTCGCCACGCGGGCCTTCAGCCCGGGCAATGACCAGGGGCGCGCCGTGGCCACCGTGGCTATCCGCCTCAGCGAGCCCAGCAACGTCGCGATCACGGTGAAGGACCCGGAGACGGGGGAGGTCGTGGCCCGCCTCGCGGACGGAACTGAGGTCGTGCGGCGGCGCACGCTCGCCGTGCGATGGGACGGCACCGGGCCTGACGGTCGTACGGTGCCCGACGGCAGCTACGCGATCGACCTCGCCGCGCGGGCGGGCGAGAAGAAGTTCTCGAAGAGCCGACGGGTCGTGGTGGACACCACCCCGCCGTCACCCGCCGTGACGGTGCAGTCGGTGCCGGCCGGGTGCATCGCCACCGCAGGCGCACCTGGCGAGCCCGCAACCATCACGTTCTCGGCCCCGACCGCGGGCGTGGCATCGGAGCCGCGCAGCATCGGCGCACGTGGTACGACGTCATGGACGTGGGATGGCCGCGACTCCCGGGGCAGGCGCGTACCACCCGGCATCCAGCCGGTGCGCACGACAGCGCGCGACGAGCGCGGCAACCGCGCCTCGCGTGTGCTCACCTGCTGGGTCGCGCATCTCGACGCCCGCGCTGTGCCCGGCCAGCCGGCATCGGGCGACGCCGTCGGCGTGGCGATCGCGGGCCGCGGAAACCCCGAGGTGACCCTGTCGCTGCGCCGGCGCCTCGGCACGCCGGGCGACCCCGTCGGCACGCGGATCCTCGGCGACCCCATCGGCGACCCGGTGACCGGTCCTGTATCGCAGGCCCGGATCACGATTCCGGACGACGTTCGCCCGGCTGAGGTCTGGCTGCTCGCGGCCACGGGCCCCGGGCGCCAGGCGCTGATCGGCTTCCGGGAGGGCGGATGACCACCGGGGCGCTGCAGGTGGCCGCCGCGTTCGCCGCGACGGCGGGACTCATCCTCATGCTCGCGCCCACCGCGCTCGCCGGGGCTGCCCGCCTGCCCGAGCGCGGTCGCCGCCTCACCGGGCTCGTCATCGTGCTCATCGCCTGGGTGGCGATGGCGGGGACGCTCGTGCCGGACTCGGTGTCCGACCGGCTGTCGACCCCCGTGGGCCTCGCCGCCGGGGCCGCCGGGGTGATCATCGGACTCGGCCTGATCCTGCTGGCCGGGCGGCTCATCGCACGACGGCCATGGACCTGGTTCCTCCTGCTCGGGCTCGCGCTGCCGGTGCGCATCCCCATCTCGGTGGGCGGCGAGGACGCCAACCTGCTGCTGCCGCTCTACGCGGTGATCGCGATCGGGATCGCAGTGCTGTGGTGGATGGAGCGGTGGGGAACGCGTGCGCGGTCGTGGCCAACCACGCCGCTCGACCTCCCCCTGCTGCTGTTCGTGGGCTTCACGCTCGTCTCGCTCGCCTGGTCGTCGGACGTCGCCGAGGGCGCCGTGAAGGCCACCTTCTTCTGGGTTCCCTTCGTGCTGCTGTACCTCACCTGCGTGGCCATCTGGCGCCAGGGACGCGCACTGCGGGTGCTGGCCGTCACCACGATGGCCATGTCGGTGCCGGTCGCGCTGCTCGCGCTGGGCGAGTTCGCCGCGCGCGAGGTGCTGTGGAACCACCGCCTCATGCAGGCCAACGTGTACAGCCGCTTCTTCCGGGTCAACTCGATCTTCTACGACCCCAACATCCTCGGGCGCTACCTGGTGCTGGCCCTGCTCATTACGGTCGCGGTCGCCTGGCTATGGCGGGGCAGCAACCGCGTTCTGGTGGCCTGCGCAGTGGTGGCCACGGTGGATGCGGCGGCCCTGGTGGTCACGTTCTCCCGGTCGAGCGCCCTGATGCTGATGGTGGGCCTGCTCATCCTCGCCCTGCGGCTGTTCGGGTGGCGGCGGGCGCTCGCAACCGCGGCCATCATGGCCGTGCTCGGGGGCGGCGTGGCCATCGCGGCATCAGCCCAGGTGCGGGAGGCCATCACGTCAGTGGAGCGCCTGGACAAGGTGTCGGAGGGGCGCTTCGACCTGGTGGGCGGCGGCGTGGACATCTTCATGGAGCACCCGGTGGCGGGCGGTGGCCTGGGCTCCTTCGCCACCGACTATTCGGCGCTGCTGTCCGAGCGCGAGCGCAACCGGACCCGCGTGGTCATCTCGCACAACGCCCCCGTTACCATCCTGAGCGAGGGCGGCGCGATCGGGTTCGCGCTGTTCGCGTGGCTCGGCGTCATCGCCGCCATCGTCGGCATCCGCGCCGCCCGTGATCGCGATGACGACGTGGGCATCCCGGCCGCGGCGATGCTCGGCGGCATTGCCGGGATCTTCGTGCACGCGCTTCTCTATTCGGCGCTGTTCGAGGACCCGTACACATGGGTCCTGGCCGCGGGGCTGGTGGTGCTCGCCGCAATGGGGCCCCGGGGGGAGGCCACGCCATGACCGGCCTCCGGGTCATGTGCCTGTCGAACATGTACCCGGGGCCCGATGCCCCCGACTACGGGGCATTCATCGCGCGCATGTGCGGCGAACTCGAGCGCCAGGGCGCCGACGTGGAGCGCGTGGTCATCCGCACCCGGTCATCCGGACCGCTGCGCACCCCGGCCAAGTACGCCGGCCTGACCCTGCGGGCGATCCGCGCCGCCCGGCGCGCCGACGTGATCTGGGCGCATTACCTCTTTCCCACCGGCCTGATCGGCGCCATTGCCGGGGGCATCACGCGCACCCCGTGGGTGGTGACCGCCCACGGCGGTGATGTCGCCAACCTCGCCCGCGATCCCGTGCGGCGACTGTCATCGCCCGGCGTGCGCGGCGCCGCGGCCGTCATCTGCGTAAGCGAGTGGCTGGCAGGGCGGATGCGCGAGGAGGGCCTTCCGCCCCGGCACCCGCGCATCGCGAGCATGGGCGTGGATGACCACCGGTTCACGGTGCGCCCGCGGGACGCCGCGCGCGCGCGACTGGGCCTCGCCCCCGGGGTCACCGTGGTGCTGGCAGTCGGCGGCCTGACGGAGCGGAAGAACCCCGGGGGGCTCCTGCGCGCCTTTGCCCGCATGCGTGCCGCCGACCACCCCGATGCGCTGCTGGCATTCGTCGGCGACGGCCCCCTCGCCGCCACGATCGATGCACAGGCCACCCGGCTGGGGATCGCGGGGCACGTCATCCGCACCGGCGTGCTCGCCGATGCCGGGGTGGCGGAGTGGATGACCGCATCGGACGTGGTGGCGCAGGTGAGCCTGGTGGAGCCCCTCGGGGTGGCCGCACTCGAGGCACTGGCGAGCGGGCGACCCGTGGTAGGCACCGCGATCGGCGGACTGCGCGAGGTCGTCCCCGATGGCGTCGCCGGTGCGATTGTCGATCCGCATGATGACGCCGCGATCGCCGGGGCCCTCGCGCGCATGCTGGATGCGCCGCCGGCCCCGGAGGCATGCCGTGAGGCGGCGCTTCGCCATTCGCTCGCCCGCGAATCCTCCATCGTGCTGGGCGTGTTGCGCGGGGCCGCGGGAGGCCCTGCATAGGCCGCGTTTCCGGGGCCGACTGCTACCGTCCCGCTCCGATGTCGGCACCCGCCCCGATGCGGTCCTCCGGCGCGTCCGGGGGGCCCGGCATCCGCGCCGTGGCCCTGGCCCTCGCCGCCGCCCTCGCGGCCGGCGCCCTCGCCGTCCATGCCCCGGTCATCGGCCTGGGCCTCGCCGCCGTGCTGGTCGTCGCCGTGCTGCTGCGCGACGCGCCGCTCCCCGCACTCGGACGGGCCGCCGTGCTCGTGGCCATGGTGACCGCGCTTCTCGGCCCGAACCTCGCCGCACCCTCCGCGCGGGAGGTGTTCGCATTCCGCGTGCTCGCCGTGCTCATCGCCGCCGGGGTCGTCGCCTGGCTGGCCATGGGGCGCGGCGTCCCGGTGCCGGATGGGCTCGGATGGCCCACGGCCATCGCCGCCGCGTGGGTGTCCTGGGCCCTGGTGTCCACGCTCTGGGCGCCGTCCACCACCACGGCCCTGCGATGGAGCTTCTTCCTCGCACTGATGACCGGGTTGATGCTGGCGATCCCCATTGCCGCATCATCGCGGCGGCGGCTTGCGTGGTTCCTCGGCGCGCTGGGCCTCACGTTCGCCCTCGCGGTGGTCGTGGCCCTCGCGGAGATCGCCACGGGCATGCGCCTGCCCACGAGCGCGCTGGCCAACCGGGTGGGGGCGTTCGCCGCCACGTCGTTCTTCGGCAACCAGAACAACTTCGCCACGTACCTTGCGCTGGCGCTTCCCTACCTGCTCGTGCTGCCCGTCGTGGCACGCGACGTGCGCCTGCGTGCGCTGGGGCTCGCAGGCGCCGTCGTCGCGATCGCGCTCATCCTGTTCTCGGGGTCGAAGGCCAATCTCATCGCCACCGGCATCATCCTCGTCGGCATGCTGGTGGTGCTTGCCCTCGATCCGGCCATGCGCCGCGCATTCATCGCTGCGGTCGTCGTGGTGGGCGCCGCCCTGGTGCTCATCGTGCCGTCGATGTTCGGCGCGGGAATCGTGCCCCTCCCCGAGCAGGCCGTGGCCAAGCTGGACTTCAGCACCCTCCTCGCGCAGGTGCAGAGCGGCACCGGCTCCGGGGCCGTGCGCACGTCGCTGCTCGAGCGGGGCCTGGGCATCGCCGCCGACACCGGCGGCGTGGGGGTGGGCGCCGGGGGCGCAGAGGCCGTCGTGCGCGCCCAGCAGGGCTACGAGGGAGTCGCCAACCTCCACAACTGGTCACTGGAGGTCCTCGTGGACACCGGGGTCATCGGCCTCGGTCTGCTCGTGGCGCTCTACGCGTACATGCTCGCCGGTAACCTGCGCGTGGCACGGCGCACCCCCGACCCCTGGCTGCGCTACATGGGCCTTGCGGGGGGCCTCGCGCTCCTGGGCTTCATCGCCGGTAGCCTCGGGCCGTCAACGGCCATCCATTTCGCGCCGATGTGGATCACGTTCGGCCTCTGCCTCACGACCATCGTGCTCGCCCGCCGGGCGGGCCCGGACGGGAGGATCCCGTGAGGATCCTGATGATCAGCCACATGTACCCCAGCCCGGTCAATCCGACCGGCGGCATCTTCGTGCACGAGCAGGTGCGCGCCCTGCGTGCGCGGGGCCACGACGTGCAGGTGGTGTCACCGAAGGGCTGGGCGCCGCCGGGCATCCGCCGCTGGTCGGGCTACCGCGACGTGGTGCCGCGGGACACGGTGGACGACGTGGTCGTGCACTACCCCCGGAAGGTGACCCTTCCGGGCGGGCGCCTGGGTCACCGCAACGCGGACGCGTTCCTGCTGGGCATCCGCCGCACCGTCCGGCGCATCCAGCGCGAGTGGCCGATCGATGTCATGCATGCCCACATGATGGTGCCCGACGGCTGGGCAGCCGCACGCATCGGCCACGAACTGGGGGTACCCGCGGTCGGCACCGCACACCGGGCGGATGTGCTGGACGTCCCGGCCCAGGGCGCAAAGGCCCGCATGCGCGTGGCCGAGGCCATCCAGACGCTCGACGCCGTGGTGACCGTGAGCCGTGCCATCGGTGATGCCGCCGGTGCCATCGCCCGCCCACGGCGCCCCATCACCGTGGTGCCGAACGGCGCCGACGAGACAGTGTTCCTGCCACGGGGCGCCGCCGCGGCGCGCGAGCGCATCGGCCTGCCCGCGGACGGACCCGTGATCTCGTACGTGGGCAAGCTCGTGCCGCGGAAGGGCGTGGACGACCTGGTCGAGGCCATGGGCATCCTTGCCGCGCGCGCGAGCGGCGCGCCGCGGCTCGTGATGGCGGGCATCGGCCCGCTGCGCGAGCTCCTGGAGCGGCGCGCGGCCGAGCTGGGCGTGGCCGACCGCATCACCTGGCTCGGGAAGGTGCCGCACGATGACGTGGGCCGGGTGATGTCCACGGGCGATGTCTTCGTGCTGCCATCACTGTCCGAGGGCCTGCCCACCGTGGTGTGCGAGGCCATGGCCTGCGGGCTGCCGGTCGTGGCCACGGCGGTGGACGGGACGCCGGAGATCGTCGACGACCCGCACACCGGGCTGCTGGTGCCGCCGCACGACCCCGGTGCGCTGGCGCAGGCACTGGCACGGGTGCTCGACGACGACGCCCTCCGGGCGGCCATGGGCACAGAGGCCCTGCGGCGCTCCGGCGAGGACTACACATGGGCGGCCAACGCGCGGCGCATGGAGGCCGTGTACCGGGACGTGATGCGCGCGTGAGCCGGCGCGGCGACGCCGTCGCCGTGGTGCTGCAGGCATCCGGCCCGAACGCGCTCGGCATCATCCGGTCCCTCGCCCGCGAGGGCGTGCCGGTGATGGCCACCGACCACGACCCGCGGGCCATGGGCCTGCTGTCGCGCCACGCCCGCAAGGTCGTGCTGGCCGACCCCGTGGCGCACCCGGACGCATTCGTGGCTGAGCTGGAGGTGCTCGGGCGATCGCTGGATGCCCGCGGCGTGCTGTTCCCCACGCACGACGAGGCGCTTGAGGCCATCGGTCCGCACGAGGCGCGCCTCGCGGAGTGGTTCGACATGCCGTGGTCGCCGTGGGAGCAGTTGGCGCCATACCTGGACAAGTCGTGCCAGCACGCCGCCGCCCGGCGGATCGGCTTCCCCGTCCCGGCGACCGTGGAGCCCGGCGACGGGGACGACGTCCGTGAGGCAGCACGCGAGCTGCGGTTCCCGGTCGTCCTCAAGCCGCGGCGCGACCCCGCGGGCTTCAAGTCGGCGTTCGGGCGGCAGGTGCTCGAGGCCGACGACCCCGACGCGCTGGTGCGCCAGTGGGACCGCGCGGCGGAGCACCGGCCGCAGGTGTCCGAGGTCATCCCCGGGGGCGACGACGCGCTGTGGACCCTCGGCTCCTATCGCGGCACCGACGGCCGCCCGCTGGCGTCATTCACAGGACGCAAGCTGCGGCAGTGGCCACCGGGGTTCGGCACCGCGCGCGCGGCGGAGGCATGGTGGGACCCGGGGCTGGCCGGGCGCGGCCACGCGCTGCTGGATGAGATCGGCTTCCACGGCATCTCGCAGGTGGAGGTGAAGCGTGACCCCCGCGACGGGCGCGACTACCTGATCGAGGTCAACCCGCGATCGTGGCTGTGGATCTCCCTCGCCACGGCAGCCGGGGTCAACATCCCCCTCGCCGCATGGCTCGATGCCACCGGGAGCCCGCGCACCTGGCCCGAGGGCCACCGCAGCGACATGCGATGGGTGCTGTCGGCCCGCCACCTCCCCGCGTCGGCAGGCGAGCTCCGGCGGGGGCGCTGGGGTGCCCGCGGGGCGGCGGCCACGCTCCGGCCACCGGTGATCGACGGGGTGGCCTCCCTCTCGGACCCGCGACCAGGCCTCGTACAGGCCGCGCGCATCACGCGGGCCGCGGCGGGCCGTTCCGCGCGAGGGGCTGCCCGATGAACGGGAACGCGCTGCGTATCCGGATCGAGGGCGCACGCCCGGCATTCGGCCCACGCGCCCGGTGGGTGCTGTCCACCCTGGCCGAGGGACTCGGCCGCGAGGCGCGGTTCACCAACGGGCCCGCGGACATCGTGTACGCGCCGGTGCCGCCGCCCGCGGGCGAGGAGGCGTGCTGGATCCCTCTGCAGGACACCGCACAGGCCTTCTTCGAGGGCCCCGGGGCGTTCCCCGCGGATGCCGTGCACCGGGCAGGAGGACTCGCCCTTCTCTTCCCCCCGGCCGCCCCGGGCGCGGAGATACCGGGCGACATCGTGGCCAGCGCCTTCTACCTGCTGGCCCGGTGGGATGAATACCGGGTGGCGGACCGCGACCGCTTCGGCAGGCTGCCGTACGCCCGCAGCGCCTTCGCCACCATCGCGGGGCTCGACATCGAGGAGCCGGCCGTCGAGGGGTACCTGGCCGCCCTGCGGGACGCGCTCGGCATTCCCGCACCGGAGTCCTGGACCGTGTTCCTCACGCACGACATCGACCGCATCCGGCGGCGGACGCCGCGGGGCATCGCCCGCGCGATCAAGCGGCGGCGGCACAGGGCCGTGCGCGACCTCGCCGGGCATGACCCCTGGGACAACGTGCCGGACCTCCTCGAGACCACGTGGCGGCGCGGGCTGCGGTCCACGGTGTTCCTGATCGGGCGCAACGCCCACCGGCTGGACGGCACCCCACGTCGCACGTACGAGCGGGAGCGCCGGGACCTGGCCGCCGCAGTGCGCGCGGCAGGGTCCGAGGTGGCACTGCACGGCGCCTTCGCGTCATCGGAGTCCGAGGAGGCGCTGCGCGGGGAACTCCGCACCCTGCGCGATGAGGCCGGTGATATCCGCGGGGTCCGATTCCACTACCTGCGCTTCCGGTACCACGACACGCCGCTGCGCGTGGAGCGCGCCGGTCTCACGTACGACGCCAGCCTGGGCTTCAGCGAGCGACCGGGCTTCGCAGCCGGGTACGCACGCCCCTTCCGGCCGTGGATCGTGGGCCAGGAGCGCGCAGCCGACATCACCCTGGTGCCGCTGTGCGTGATGGACACCACCCTGCACTCACACCTGGGGCTCGATGCCGCTGATGCCCGCCGGCGCGCGCTGCGCGTGCTCGACGCCGTGCGCCGGGCCGGCGGCGCCGCCGCGCTCCTGTGGCACAACACCTACCTGGCCGATGAACGGGCACCGGGCTACGACCGCCTCTGGGAGGACCTGCTCGACGACCTCGCCGCGCGAGGGGCCCGCATGGGGCCCATCGCACCCCCGGACCCGGCGGCCGGTGCCCGCCTGGACGGACGGCGGGTGGTGCACCTGACCAGCGTCCACCGGCCACGCGACGTGCGGATCTTCCACAAGGAGGTCCGGGCCCTTGCCGCGGCGGGCGCAGACGCCTCGGTGGTGGGCCTCGAGGCCCCCGTACCGCGCGCGCACCGCACGCGCGCCGGCTGGGACCTCGCGCGGCGTGCACGGGCCATGGACGCCGACGCCTACCACGTGCACGATCCGGAGATGCTGCCGCAGGCGCTCTGGCTGCAGCGGGTGACCGGCCGGCCCGTCATCTACGACGCCCACGAGTACCTGGGCGAGACCGCGCGCACCAAGCGGTGGATCCCCGGGCCGCTGCGGCGTCCCGTCGCTGCGATCGCCGCGGGGGCCGAACGCGCCGCCGGACGCAGGCTGGCCGGGGTGGTCACCGCCAACGAGGACCTCGCCGCGCGATTCGCCGCCGCGGGATGCCGTGCCGTCAGCGTCGCCAACAGCCCCTTCGCCGCGGAGTTCGGGGTGGCGGGCGAACCCGAGGGCGGCATCGTCCTGTACGTGGGCGGCCTGGGCCCCCTGCGCGGGCTGCCGTTGATGCTCGAGGCGTTCCCCAAGGTGGGCGTGCCGGGAGCGCGACTGCTGCTCGCCGGGCCGGGCGATCCCGGTGAACTGCCGCCGGGCGTCGAGTACCTGGGCGTGGTCGACCACTCCGAGGTGCCGCACCTGCTCGCGCGTGCGTCGGTTGCCTGGATACCCCTGCGCCGCCACGGCAACTACGACAGGGCCGTGCCCACCAAGCTGGTGGAGGCCATGGCCATGGGGCGGCCGGTGGTGGCGAGCGACCTCCCGCGCATGGCAGCGATCGTCCGGTCCACGGGGTGCGGCATCGTGGTGCCGGCCGACGATCCCGCGGCGCACGCGGAGGCCATCCGCAGCCTCCTGGACGACCCCGACCGCGCGCGCAGGATGGGCGAGGCGGGCCGGCGGGCATTCCTCGAGGGGCTCACCTTCGAGCGCGAGGCCGATGCGCTGACCGGCTTCTACGCGGAGGTGCTCGGCTGATGGCACGGGTCCTGTACGTGTCCCAGTACTTCGTGAGCGGCGATCAGCCCGGAGGGGTGCGCCATTGGCAGCACTGCCGGGCCCTGGCACGCGCGGGGCACGACGTGACCGTGGTCACCTCGTACGTGCAGCACAAGGAGCGCACGATCCCCGACGAGTACCGGGGCCGGCGCATCGTCCGGTCATCCGAGGACGGCCTGGACATCGTGCGCACCTACTCCACGCCGGGCTACGGCCGTGACCTGCGGTCGCGGCTCTCGAACTACGGCACCTTCGCCCTGTGGTCGGCCATCGCGGAACTGCGGCTCCCACGACCCGACGTGGTGGTGGCATCGTCGCCATCGCTTCCCGCCGCGGCGGCCGCGGCGGCGCTGGCGCGCGCCCGCCGGGCGCGCTTCCTGCTGGAGGTACGGGACCTCTGGCCCGACTCCGCCGTCGCCATGGGACTGGTGACCAACCCCCGCGTGATCGGGACCGCCCGCCGGATGGAGCACTACTGCTACCGGCGCGCCGATCGCGTGGTGGCCCTGACCGAGGGAATCCGCGACGGCGTGGTTGCCTCGGGCGTCATCCCGGCGGGACGGGTGAGCCTCATCACCAACGGCATCGACCTCGACGTGCTGCCCGACCCCGCCCGGCCGGCGGACCTCCCGGTGCCCGACGATGCGGTGGTCGCGATGTTCGTGGGCGCCCACGGCACGTACTCGTCGCTCGAGACCGTGCTCGGGGCGGCCGACCTGCTGCAGGACGACCCGCGCATCCGCGTGGTGCTGGTGGGCGGGGGCGACCGGAAGCCCGCGCTGGTGGCCGATGCCCGCGAACGCGGGCTGGACAACGTCGTCTTCGTGGACCCGGTGCCCAAGCGGCAGGTTCCGGCGTTCCTGGCGCGGGCCGACGTGTGCCTGCTGCCGTACCAGGACCGGGACCTCTTCGCCGGCGCGCTTCCGAACAAGGTGTTCGACTACCTGGCGGCCGGGCGGCCCGTGCTGGCCGCCGCCCCGGCGGGCGAACTCACGCGCCTGGTGGACCGGGCGGGGTGCGGATGGAACGTCCCGCCGGAGGACCCCGCGGCCATGGCAGCGGCCATCCGCCAGGCGGCCGAGGACCCAGCCGCGGCCCGCGCCCGCGGGGCGGCGGGGCGGCAGCATGCGCTCGCGGAGTATGACCGCGCGGTGCTGGCCGGGCGCTTCGTGGCGCTCGTCGACGAACTCGCGGCGGGGGCCGCGTGATCCCGGTGCGCACCCGGCTCCGCTACCGTGCGGCGCACGTGCAGCACACCGCGCCCGATACCGGGGCCGGCACGCCGCCGCGTACCCGCCCCGTGGGCGGGACCGCCAAGCGCGCCATGGACCTCGCCATCGCGATCCCCGCGACCGTCGCCCTGGCGCCCGTGATGGCGGGCATCGCCGCATGGGTGCGCATCGACTCGCCGGGGCCGGCGATCTTCCGCCAGCGCCGGGCCGGCGCGTTCGGGCGGCCGTTCACCTGCCTGAAGTTCCGGTCCATGGTGGACGGCGCGGAGGGGCGCGGTGCGGGGCTCGCGGTGCTGGAGGATGACGACCGCATCACGCGCGCAGGGCGCGTGCTGCGGCGGCTCTCGCTCGATGAGCTGCCCCAGCTCCTCAACGTGATCCGCGGCGACATGAGCATCGTCGGCCCGCGCCCCACCGTGCCATCGCAGATCACCCATTACGACGCCACGCAGAGGCGACGCCTGCTGGCGCGCCCGGGCATGACCGGGCTGGCCCAGGTGCGCGGGCGCGCGGCGATCCCCTGGTCGCGGCGCATCGCGCTGGACGTCGAGTACGTCGACCGCTGGTCACCCGGGCTCGACCTGCGCATCATCGCCGACACCATCCGCGTGGTGCTGCGCGGCGAGGACCAGTACCGGGGGCAGGAGGGTGGCTTCGACCTGGCGGGGGCGCCGGATGCCTGACCACGCCTCAGTGCTGCTCACCTGCGCGGGGCAGCGCGACGACATCGTGCGCGCGTTCCGCGATGCCCTGGCGCGGCGCGGCGCTGGCGGGCGCGTGGTGGTGAGCGACCTCGACCCGCTCTCGCCCACGCTGTTCTCCGCGGACCTCGTGGTGGACCTCCCCCCGGTGGACGACCCCGCCTACGGGGCGGCAGTCGCGGACGTGGTGGCGCGCGAGGGCATCGGGGCGGTGCTGCCGCTGACCGATCTCGACCCCGTGGTGCTGGCCACCGCCGCGCCGCTGGTGGCCGACGCCGGTGGCCTGGTGATGCTGCCGTCGCCCGAGGTGGCGGCGGCCTGCCAGGACAAGTGGCTGTGCCACGAGATGCTCACCGACGCGGGGCTGCCATCACCGCCGACGTGGCCGGTGGAGGGCACCGACCGCGACGACCTTCCGTACCCCATGATGATCAAGCCGCGCATCGGGTTCGCCGGGCGCTGGATCCACCGGTGCGAGGACCGGCGGGAGCTCGACTTCTTCCTCGCGCGCACGCCGGTGGCAAGCGTGCTTCAGCAGGCGCTGCCGGGCGAGGAGTTCAGCATCGACTGCCTGGCCTCACCGGATGGCCGCGCCATCGCGGCCATCCCCCGCGCCATGTACCAGAGCAAGGGCGGGGAGCAGATCAAGGGGGAGACCCTTGACGACCCGCAGCTGGTGGAGCTGGGGGCAGCGGTCATCGAGGGGATCGGCCTGTGCGGCCCCTGCACCATCCAGTGCTTCCGCGAGGACGGCCGCATCCTGGGCGTCACCGACATCAACACGCGCTTCGGCGGGGGCTTCCCGCTGCCGCTCGCCGCCGGCGGCGACTACCCCGCGCTCATCCTGGCGATGGCCGCAGGGGAGGACGTCGCGCCCCGACTGGGAACACACAGGGCGGGCGTGGTGATGACACGCTTCCTGTCCGAGCACGTCCTCGTGCGGGACGGGGACCGGTTGCGGCCGATGGACGGACGCGGGGAGGCGGTGAGCGGTGGCGTCTGATCGTGAGATCACACTCGGCGACCTGTGGCGCGCGATCTGGCGCGGCAAGTGGATCGTCCTCGCCACCACGGTCATCGCCGGGCTGGTGGCCTTCGGCATCACGTACACCGCCGACACCACCTACTCGGCCACGTCCAAGGTGTACCTGGGCCAGGCCACCACGATCCTCGGCAACCTGGCCTCCACCCCCGGCACCAACCCGCTCACCGCGGCCACGATGCTGCAGGGCGACGCGGTCGTGGACGCCGTCGCGAAGGAGACCGGGCTCACCCGCGGGCAGGTGCGTGCGCGCAGCGCCGTCAGCGTGCCGCGGGCGCCGGGCACCAGCAGCACCGGCCAGCCCGCCATCGCCAGCATCCGCGCCACCACGTCCAGTCGCGAGGAGTCCATCCGCCTCGCCAACGCCTATGCCGAGGCGGCGCTCACCAGCGCCAGCACCGGCTACCAGGCCGTGAGCAGCACGCTCGAGCAGCAGGTGCGCAGGCTGTCGGCGGAGGAGGCCCGGCTGCAGGCACGCACCCGCCGCGACGCCACGGCCGACGACATGGCGCGTCTCGCCGACGTGCGCGAGGTGCTGGTGGCCTCCGAGCTGCAGCTGGCCCGCGCGCAGCAGATCGAGGCCCCCGCCATCGTCACGCTGGCCACCGGCGCATCGTCGTCGGCCCGCATGTCCAACCGGGTGCGCACCGCCATCACGGGCGCCATCATCGGATTCCTCGTGGGGATCGTCATCGCGCTCGCCACCAGCGGCGGCCTGCGGCGCGGCGACGGGACGGCCTAGCGGAGGGCACCGCATGAGGCTCGTGCCGCGCTCCGAGAAGGCCATCGCCTGGACGATCTCCGGCGTGTTCGCGGCGCTCGCGGTGGTGCTGGCCGGGCTCGTCCTGGTGACCGGTGGGCTCGACGACGGGGATCAGCTGGGCACGACGCAGGGCTTCGAGGCCCGGCAGGCCCCGCGCGACGACCTCGGCAGCGACCGGTGGCCCGAGTACGGATACAACGAGGAGCGCACGCGGGCGAACCCTGCCCTGCGGCTGCCGCCGCCCTATCGCCGGGCGTGGACGCGCGACCTCGGTTCGCTCCTGGAGTTCCCGCCGGTCATCAACGACGGCCGGGTCTTCGTCGGCACCAACAAGCGGAAGGCCTTCGCGCTCGACCTCCGCACAGGCCGCATCGCATGGAGCCGCAAGCTCACCGGTCGGTCCGCCGCGTCCCCGGCGATCGCCGGCGATCTGGTGCTGTTCACCACCATCAATGGCTACGTCGAGGCCATGCGGCAGGACACCTCGCAGGTGGTGTGGCGACGCGACGTGGGGACCTCCACCGAGTCGTCGCCCCTCATCATCGGGCAGCGCGCGTACGTGGGCACTCTCGGCGGGCTCATCCTGTGCATGGACGTGCGGACCGGGCGGCTCATCTGGACCGCGCGCGCGACGGGCGAGGTGAAGTCCAGCCTCGCCCGGGCAGGCAACCAGGTGATCGTGGGCGACTACGGCGGGCGCATCACGTCCCTGAACATGCGCAACGGGCGCATCCGGTGGCGCACCACCAGCCCGGGGCGGCTGCTCAGCGGGGCCGGCGCCTTCTATGCGAACCCCGCGGTGGCCTACGGACGCATCTACGCCAGCAACGTGAATGGACGGGTCATCGCGCTGGATGCGCGCACCGGGTCAGTGGCCTGGGTGCGCGTGCTGGGCGACTGGGCCTACTCGAGTCCCGCGGTGAACGCACGCACCGTGTACGTGGGCTCGTATGACCGCAAGCTGTACGCCCTCGATGCCGTCACCGGCGGCGTGCGCTGGACCTTCGATGCCGGGGAGCGCATCGCCGGCTCGCCCACGGTCATCGGCAACCTGGTCTGGTTCTCCACGATCGCCCGCGTGCCGTCCGACGGCAGGACCTACGCGCTCGACGCCCGGACCGGACGGCGGGTGTTCGCCTTCCCCGATGGCCGGTACACGCCCGCGGTCGGGGTACGCGGCATGCTCGTCCTCACCGGCGTGCGCAGGCTCTACGGGATGACCCCCGCGGGATGAGCATCCGGCAGGTCGCCCGCGCGGCCGCCGTCGTCGCGCTCTTCGGGATCCTCTCGCGCGTCCTGGGGTTCGTGCGCGAGATCGTGCTGGCCGGCGTGTACGGGGCCACCGCCGATACCGATGCGTTGGTGAACGCCCTCTTCGTGGTGAACACGGTGGCGGCCGTGCTGCTGTACGTGCTGACCACCCTCATGATCCCCGTGTTCCAGCAGGAACGCGAGCGCAGCGGGGCCCAGAGCGCCTGGGGCCTGCTGTGGGCCATCGCGGGGTGGATCGGGATCGCGCTCATCGTCCTCACCGGCATCGTCGCCATCGCACCCGAGGCGATCATCTGGTTCTTCCAGATGGGCCCGGAGCGGGCGGAGATCGCCTCCGGCCTGCTGCGGGTGATGGCCCCCGCGCTGATGCTGCAGGGGTTCTCCGCGCTGTTCACGGCGATCCTGCAGGTGCATGGACGCTTCGCCGGGCCCGCCGCGGTGGGCGTGGCCTTCAATGCCGGGATCCTCGTCGGCGTCATCGCGGGCGCGGGCAGCCTGGGCATCACGGCGGCTGCCTGGGGCGTGGCGCTGGGGGCCCTGCTCCAGGTGCTGCTGCAGATCCCGCAGTTCGTGCGTGAGTCGCGTGCCGGGGGCGGCCTGCGCGTGGCCTTCTCGCACCCGCGCCTGGGACAGGTGGCCGTGCTGGCCATCCCCGTGGCGGCCGCGTCGATCCTGCAGCAGGTCAACTCCTTCACCGACAAGCTGTTCGCGTCATCGCTGGAGGCCGGGCGGAACGCCGCGCTGTCGTTTGCCAATGCCCTCGGGTCCGCACCACGCACCGTCCTGCTGTTCCCCCTGCTCACGCCGCTGTTCCCGCTCATCGCCCGGTTCTTCGCCGAAAACCGCAAATCGGACGGCGTGGATGCCTTCCGGCGCGCCGCGGGCATCCTCGCGATGGTGTCGATCCCGCTCTCCATCCTCATGTTCATCGGGGCCACCGAGATCGCCCAGGTGGCCTTCGGACGCGGCAAGTGCGACGCGAGCTGCGTCGCGGAGATCTCCGGACCGCTCGCCTTCTACGGCATCGCCGTGTGGGGGAACTTCATCGGCTACCTGCTCAACCGGACCCTCTCGGCCGGCAACCACGCGCGGGAGATCATGGTGGCCACGATCGTCACGGTCGTCCTGACGATCGGCCTGGACCTGCTGCTGCTCGGACCCCTGCAGCAGGCGGGGCTGGCGCTGGCCAGTGCCATCGCGGTCTACGCGAACACGGGGATCACCCTCTGGTTCCTGCGTCGCCGCACCCCGCAGCTCTCGCTGCGGTGGCTCGGGGCGCAGCAGGCACGCATCCTCGCGGCCGGCGTGGTCGGGGGCGCGGTGGCGCTCATCCCCGCATTCCTCATGCCCGCCGACACCGCCACCTTCTGGGGTGCACTCACGTGGCTCGCGGTGGTGTCACTCGTGGGTGGCGCGGCCTTCACCGCGGTGGTGCGCACCGTGGCACCGCGTGAGTTCGCCGACGCACGCGCCTCGCTGCGGAACCTCTCGTTCTCCCGGCGCCGATGACCCGCTGGCGTCCCGGGCCCCGCACCATCACCGGTGCCCTTCTGGCGGCGATCCTGGGGCTCGGCGCGGTCATCCGCATATGGGCCTTCGGCGGGCTGGAGTTCGGGATCGGGTCCGACGACGCCCGCTACGTGGCCGTCGCGCAGAACCTGGCGGGGGGCTCCCTTCCCGACGGCGAGTCCGAGTGGTTCGGGTCGCGCGCGGTGTTCCTCTGGCCGGTTGCACTGATGTTCCGCCTCGCGGGTGCCGACGACTACCGCGCGGTGACCTGGCCCTTGGTCTGCTCGCTGCTGGCCATCGCCGCGGCGTTCCTCGTGGGACGGGAACTGGCCGGGCGACGGCCCGCGCTGGTCGCCGCGGCGCTCGTGGCCGTGGCCCCAGTGGAGGTGCTGTGGGCAACCCGGCTGCGGCCCGACGCCGTCATGCCGGCCTTCGTGGCGCTCGCCGTGTGGGCGGCACTGCGCGCCCGCCGGGGGCGGCACGCCGGATGGTGGCTTGCCGGGGCGGGCGTGCTGATGGGCGCGGCGTGGTCGGCGCGCGAGAGCGCCCTGCTCATGCTCCCGGTGGTCGTGTACGCGGCATGGCCGGCCCTGCGTGCCATGCCGCGGCGCACCGGGGCCCTCGCCGGGGGCCTCTGCGCCATCCCGCTCGCCCTGCTGCTGGTGTTCGCCGCCGACGGCCGCCCCCTGTGGCCGCTCACGGCCACGGCGGGCGCAAGCAGCCTGCGATCGCCCACCGAGGGGTGGGGCGCCACCACCTCGTACCTGTCGCAACTGGTCACGGGCGTCGGCGATGCGCGCTCACCGCTGCTGATGGCGCTGCCGCTCGTGCTCATGGCCGGAGCGGTGGCGGTGACACGACGACTGCCTGCGGCGCTCCTGCCCGGCGCATGGCTCGTCTGGGGCTTCGCGTGCCTCGAGATCGCAACGCTGGTGAGCGTCGACAAGCCCGTGCGGTTCCTGACCCTCCTCACCGTGCCGGCGGCGCTGCTTGTGGCCATTGCCCTGGACAGCCGCCTGAGCCCGCTCATCGTCCCTGCCGTGGCCGTGGTGACGGTGCTGGCGGTGGCGCCGCGCCTGGAATCCGGGAACCGGGGCGCGAACGTGATCCTGGTGTCGGCCGTGGCCGACCGGCTGCGCGACCTGCCGCCGGGACCCGTACTGGCGCGCGACTACACGTGGTGGGCCAAGCTGAACGCCTACGTCCCCCGGGGCCGCCTGAACGTGCCACGGGCCGTGGACCCGGCCTTCCTCGACGAGCAGCAGCGTGCACGGGCCCGATTGCTGAGCCCCCTGCCCGATGTGGCGTCCTACCGGGGCGGCTACGTCGTGACCGGGCCGGTCCGCGGGACCCGGGGCTGGCCGGACAACTGGCGCGACGCCCAGGAGGCCATCGAGGCCGGGGTGCCATGGACCCGGCTGCGCGAGGTTGCGCGCGTCGGGCGCGCCACCATCTGGCGGTGGGACCCCTGACCGATCGCGTATCGTGGCGGACAATGCATACGGCCGTCGTGATCCCCGCGCGGGACGAGGAGCACGCCATCGGCGACGTGGTCGCGGGCGCCCGGGCCGCGCTGCCGGCCGCACGGGTGATTGTCGTGGACGACGCCTCGCGAGACCGCACGGCATCGCGCGCACGTGCGAATGGTGCCGAGGTGCTGTCCCTGCCGACGGGTGCGGGGTACGCCGGCGCGCTGCGCGCGGGCTACCGTGCGGCGCTCGCGGGGCCGATGGACGCCCTCCTGCAGATGGACGGCGACGGCCAGCACCGTGCCGGTGACCTGCCCCGCCTCCTCACGGGCCTTGCCGATGCCGACATGGTCATCGGGTCGCGCTTCCTGGGCCCCACGCCCGGCTACCGGATCCCCGTGCTCCGACGCGCCGGCATGGCGGCATGCCGGTGGATGGGCGCCGCCGCCGACGGCCTCTGCATCACCGATCCGACATCCGGGCTGCGCGCCATGACCCCCGGGGCTGCCGCACGACTGGCCCATCACGGCTTCCCCGGCGGACTCACCGAGACCACCCTGCTCATTCACATGCGGCGCGCAGGGTTCCGGATCGGCGAGATCCCCGTGGTCATGCGGGCATCGACCGGCAGGTCCATGCACGACGGCCTGGCTGGCGGGGTGCACTTCCTGCGGATCGCGTGGTCACTGCGCGGCCTGGGCAGCGGCCCCGATCGCGATATCGCGACGGTATCGGCCGAGCCCGCTCCCATGCCTGCGGGACGCGGATGACGGCCGGGTCGCAGGGGAACGCCTTGTAAGGACATTGTGTGCGAACGCCGCGCATGCATGCGCGGATGGGCACACATGCGTCATATTCAGGCCATGAGCAGGATGATCCCCCATCTCGCGGCGATCGGCTGCGCCGCGGTTCTGGCCTGCGGGGGAGCAGCCGTCGCCACACCGGGGCCACCCCCGGGCGATCGCGGCACCGAGGCCGGGAACGAGGCGCGCGCGCGTCCCGACAGGCCCGGGAACGGCGGGGGCAACGGTCGCAACCCCGGTCGCAACCCCGGAAACGGCGGGGGTCGCAACCCGATCGTCCCACCACAGGCGGCACCACCGCAACCGGTGCTCCCGCCCAACCCGATCGCGCCATCGCGCCCATCACGCGATCCGGCAGCCGGGCGGTCCCCCCGGGATGACCGCCCGTCGACCAGCCCCGGGGACCGGGGCGCCGGCACGTCCGGAGCGGGTGCAGCACCCGCGACGGCCGGCACCTCGGGAGCGGGCACGGGTAGCGGATCCACGGCCCCCGCCACCACGCCGACCACCGCAGTGCCCTCCGGCGTTCGCACGCGGGGCCTTGCCGCGGGTCGCGGACCCATCACGATCAAGGTATACGTGGACCTCGGCGATCCCGATGACGCCTACGCCCACCTGGCCATCAGCCCCGACCTGCTCGACGCCGTCGCGTCCGATGGCACGGCGCGGGTGCTGCTCTGCCCGCTCGTGACGCGGCGCGACGTGAACAGCACCGAGGCGGCACGGGTGCTGCTGGCCGCATCACGGCAGAACCGGGCATGGCAGGTGGCCGCGGGGCTCGCGCGCACGCGGCTCACGCGCGATGGGGACTGGCTCACCGCGGCCACGCTCCGCAGGGTGGTGCGGTCCGCCAAGCGCGTATCGGCCAAGCGGTTGACACGTGACGCCAAGGCACGCCGGACGGTCCGCAACCTGAACCGGGTCCGCAAGGCGGCGCGCACGGACCGGGTCCGCAAGACGCCGGCATTCGTGGTCGAGGGCCCGGGCGGGGAGCGGCGGGTCACCAACCCCACGGGGCTCGGCGAGATCATGGGCGCCGTCGACGCGGTGCGGTGACCACACGTGCTCCGGTAGCCTGACCCGCATGCCGACATCCGTCGTCACCGGCGGCGCGGGCTTCCTGGGATCGCACCTCTGCGACCGCCTCCTCGCCGACGGCCATCGCGTGATCTGCGTGGACAACCTCGACACGGGGACGCTCGAGAACATCGAGCACATCCGCTCGGGGGACTTCGTGTTCCTCGAGCACGACATGGTCCGCCACCTCGAGATCCACGAGCAGGTGGACGAGGTATTCCACCTCGCCTCGCCCGCGAGCCCCATCGACTACCTGCGGCTTCCCCTCCATACGCTCAAGGTGGGCTCCTACGGCACGCACAACGCCCTGGGCCTCGCAAAGAAGCACCGGGCGCGGTTCCTGCTGGCCTCCACCAGCGAGGTGTACGGCGACCCCCAGGTACACCCCCAGCGCGAGGACTACTGGGGGCACGTGAACCCCATCGGGCCGCGCGGCGTGTACGACGAGGCCAAGCGGTACGCGGAGGCGCTCACGATGGCGTACCACCGGCAGCAGGGGGTCGACACCCACATCGTCCGCATCTTCAACACCTATGGCCCGCGGATGCGGCCGAAGGACGGGCGTGCCATCCCCACGTTCCTGCGACAGGCCCGCGACGGCGCACCGCTCACCGTGTTCGGCGATGGCGCTCAGACCCGGTCATTCTGCTTCGTCACCGATCTCATCGAGGGACTGGTGCGTCTCATCCGCAGCGATGAGCACTCACCCGTGAACATCGGCAATCCCGAGGAGTACACGATCCTGCAACTGGCCGAGGCGGTCCGCGGGGCCACCGGGTCGGCATCGGAGATCGTCTACGAGGCGCTCCCGCAGGACGACCCCGCCGTGCGCCAGCCCGACATCTCCCGGGCGCGGGAGATCCTCGGATGGGAGCCGACCGTGGGGCTCGCCGATGGCCTGCGCATGACCATCGCGGGCACCACGCGCGCACCGGGCCGGTAGTCCCCGTGGCCGGGGCGGCCGTGCGGGCGCGGGGCCTGATGAAGGCCTACGGCCCCCGCGTCGCGGTTGACGGGCTCGACCTCGACATCCGCCGCGGCGAGTGCTTCGGGTTCCTCGGCCCAAATGGCGCGGGCAAGACCACCACGATGCGCATGCTGGCCTGCCTCTCGCACCGCGACGCCGGCGAGCTGGAGGTGCTCGGCACCGATCCCGATCGCGACCCGCGTACGCTCAAGGCGCGTCTGGGCGTGGTGCCGCAGGAGGTCAACCTCGACCTCGAGCTCTCGGTCATCGAGAACATGGTCGTGTACGGCCGCTACTTCGGGATGCGCGCTGCGGACGCCCGGTCGCGCGCGGCGGGGCTGCTCGACTTCGTGGGCCTGGGCGACCGTGCCGGCGACACCGTCGTGCGGCTGTCGGGGGGCATGCAGCGGCGCCTGCAGATCGCACGGGCGCTCATCAACGACCCGGCAATGATCCTGCTGGATGAGCCCACCACCGGCCTGGACCCGCAGGCGCGGCGGCTCGTGTGGGACCGCCTGCGCGACCTGCGCGCCACGGGCACGTCGGTCGTCCTCACCACGCACTACATGGACGAGGCCGAGCGCCTGTGCGACCGCCTCGTCATCATCGATCACGGCAGGGTCATGCGCGAGGGATCGCCGGCGGCGCTCGTGCGCGCCGAGGTGGGAGAGGAGGTGCTGGAGATGCGCACGGGTCCCGGCGATGCCGCCGCCCTCGCGGCCGCAGCATCGCCGCGGCACCTCGTCGCCGGCGAGACGGTGCTGGCCTTCGGGGACGATGCGGACGCGATGCGGCACCGCGCCGCGGGGTCGGGCCTGCGATGGGACCTCGTCGCGGAGAGGCGCGCCACCCTCGAGGACCTCTTCATCATCCTCACGGGCCACTCGCTGCGCGAGAGTGCGGGAGAGGACCCCCCGGGCTAGGCGGTGGTCTCCGAGGGCTCGGCGGCATCGCCGCGGGACCAGGGGGCCGGGCGCCCGAACACCGAGGCCAACCAGATGCCCACGGCGTACAGGATCAGCTGGGGGATCATGAGCAGGATCATGCTGACCGGGTCGCCACCCGGCAGGATCGCGGCGACGAAGGCGATCACCACGATCGCCACCCGCCAGCCACGCCGGAACTGCTCGGCGCTCACCAGTCCGAGCCGGGCAAGCACCAGCATGGCCACGGGCACCTCGAACACCAGACCGCCCGCGAACATGATGGTGAGAGCGAATGAGAAGTACTCGTTGGCGCGCAGGGCGATCTCAAAGTCGTTGCCCGCGAAGCCGAGCAGCCACTGAAGTGCCACCGGCAACACCAGGAAGTACACGAAGAGCACGCCGCCGATGAACAGCAGCGACACGCCCCCCACCACCACCAGCATGCGACGGCGTGTCTGGCGGCCGATCGCCGGGACCACGTACGCATACAGCTGGTAGAGCAGGACGGGCAGGGTCACCAGCACCGCGGCGCCGAACACCACCTTCAGGATCACCAGGAAGGGTTCGGTGGGTGACAGCGCCAGCAGGCTGCGGTACTCGGGCGCGAGCGGCTCGAGCAGCACGTCGAGCAACCACTCGTTGAACACGTAGAGGATCGCGAATGCGGCCGCCAGCGTGCCGACCGCGATGAACAGCCGCGTGCGGAGCTCCGTGAGGTGCTCCACCACGCTCAGCTCATCGTCCGGCGCGACCCTGCTCACGCCGAGGCGCCCGAAGAGGCCCCCCACTGCGCTATCCGGCGGCGGGCGGGCGCTCCTGCGGCGGAGCGTCGCCGCTCACCACCACGCCCTCCAGCACGTCGGCGGCAGTGGTGGGGGCCTCGGGGCTGCCGGCCGTCGCCTTGGTCACGGGCGCCACCTGGGCGGCCTGCGTGGGTGCCGCCGCGGGCTCCGGGTCGTCCCGGCGCTCGCCGCTGAGGGTGTCCTTGAAATCACGGATGCCCTTGCCGACGGCGCGGCTGAACTCCGGCAGCTTGGTGGGGCCAAGCACGAGCACCGCGATGACCAGGACGATGATGAGCTGGATGGGCGAGAGGTCGAACATGCGAATGCGAAGGCTAGACCCCGGCGCGTTCCGGGGCCAGCCCCCGATGTGGCTGGGATAGGGTTCGCCGCATGCCGAATGACCCCACCTCCACGGCGGATGATGTCGCCATCCGCCAGATGCGCGACCAGATCATCGACAACGACCTGAAGCTGGTGCAGGCGATAAACCAGCGGCTCACGCTCGTCGCGCGCCTGCGTGCGTACAAGCACGAGCGCGGACTGGAGTTCGTGGACCCCTCGCGCGAGGAGTGGATGCACCGGTACCTGCAGGGGGCCAATGGCGGCCCCCTCTCAGGCGAGGGGCTCACCGAGATCTACGGACACGTGCTGGAGCTGACCAAGCGCGAGACCGCGGACTGACGCGGCCGCGGGACCTCAGCCCGCGAAGTCCTCCGGCGTCACCTGGTCGAGGAACTCCTTGAACTTCTCGACCATGTCCTCATCGTCCTCGGGCTCGTGCTCGAACTCGATGGCGTTCTCGTCCAGCAGGTCATCGGCGGCGAAGATGGGCGCGCCCGTGCGCACCGCCACCGCGATGGCGTCACTGGGCCGGGCATCCACCTCCACATCCGGACCCGTGGTGCTCAGCTGGATCAGGGCGTGGAAGGTGCTGTCGCGCATCTCGGTCACCGTCACGCGGGCCACCTCGGCATGCAGGCCCTCGATGACGTCGGCCATCAGGTCGTGCGTCATCGGCCGCGGCGAGTCCGTGCCCTGCAGCTTCATCAGGATGGCCGCCGCCTCCGCATGGCCGATCCAGATGGGCAGGAAGCGGTTGCCGTCGGCGGTCTTCAGCAGCACGATGGGCTGCTTGCCGACCATGTCGAAGCTCACGCCGTAGATCACCATCTCCTGCATGGGCCGATCATAGACGCGCCGGTGCCGCTCATCCGCTGCTATGGTCCCGCGCCGCGGGCGATTAGCTCAGGTGGTTAGAGCGCATCCCTGATAAGGATGAGGTCCCAGGTTCGAGTCCTGGATCGCCCACTTCCCCGGAGTCCTCGCACTCAGGTGCCGACCGGTCCCACGGGCGCGTCGAGGCGGTCCAGCGCCCGCACCACGGCGGCCTCGTCGTCGAAGATGATCTCCACCACCACCGCGCCGCGGGCAGCAGCGCGCACGCGCACGGGCGCCTCGAAGGCCCCGGCGAACGCATCCATTGCCTCATCGGCGATACCCGGGGCGGGTCGGCGGGCGCGTCCTCCCGCGGATGGTGCATCGGATGCCGCACGGGCGAGGGCCTCGGTGGCGCGCACGGACAGCCCCTGCTCCACGGCAGCCCGCGCCACCTCGCGCCGGCGACGGGCACCATCGGCCATGAGCACGGCGCGGCCGTGCCCCTCCGAAAGCCTGCCGTCGGCCAGCATCTCCTGCACGTCATCCGGTAGCTCGAGCAGGCGGATGAGGTTGGACACGGCCGGACGGCTGCGGCCGACGCTGCGCGCCACATCCGCCTGGGTCTGGCCGAAGTCCTCCACCAGTGCGGCGAGCGCCTGAGCGGTGTCGATGGGGTCCAGGTCCTGGCGCACCAGGTTCTCCACCAGCCCGGCCTCCAGCCGCTCGCGCTCGTCGGCGTCACGCACCACGGCGGGCAGGGTGTCCAGGCCGGCCTGCTGGGCCGCCCGCCACCGACGCTCGCCGGCGATCAGTTCGTAGGTGCCGTCCCCCACAGGTCGCACCACCACGGGCTGCAGCAGTCCCGTGGCCGCGATGCTGTCTGCCAAGGCCGTGAGGGCCTCCGGATCGATGCGCCGTCGCGGCTGGGACGGGTTCGGCCGGATCGCGGTGACCCCGAGCACCCGAAGGGACTCGCCGGATGCCGTGGCGGCGGGGGCGGCGCCCACCCCGGGCGCCGCGGCCACGGGGGCGTCCCCCAGGAGCGACGACAGGCCCCGGCCCAGTCGCCCGGATGAGCGCTTCTCAGCCACGTGCCACGATCTCCTTGGTCACCTCGAAGTATGCGTCCGCCGCCGCGCAGTGGGGGTCGTAGCGGATCACCGGCTCGCCATGAGAGGGCGACTCGGTCACCCGCACATTCCGTGGAACGACGGTGCCGAAGACGAGTCCGGGAAAGTGCCGGCGCACCTCCTGCACGACCTCGCCGCTGATCCGCGTACGGGGATCATGCATGGTCATCAGCAGCCCGGCGATCACCAGATCCGGGTTGAGCCGTGCGCGCACCTCGCCCACCGTCTCCATGAGCCGCGACAGCCCCTCCAGGGCGTAGTACTCGCACTGCACCGGCACGATCAGGCGCGTTGAGGCAACCAACGCATTGATCGTCACCAGATCCAACGACGGTGGGCAGTCGATGAACACGTATGGGTATGTATTGCTGACTTCCGTCAGTGCCGTCCGCAAAAGCGCGTCCCGGCCCGGGCGCGACACCAGCTCCACGGCAGCGCCGGCGAGATCCGGGCCCGAGGGCACCAGGTCCAGGCCGGGCACCACCGTGGAGATGACGACGGCAGGCACCCGGGCGCCATCCAGCAGCACGTCCGCCGTGGTGGGTGCATCCGGCGACGGCCGATCTCCGCCCAGCACACCGCTGGTGGCATTCGCCTGCGGATCAGCGTCCACCAGCAGCACGCGATGCCCCGCCTCGGCAAGGCATGCGGCGATGTTCACCGTCGAGGTCGTCTTGCCGACCCCGCCCTTCTGGTTCCCCAGCGCATAGATCATCCCAAGGGCCTCTTCGCAGCCATCCCGGGCCGCCGCGGGTAGCGCACGGGGGTATCGGCGGTCTTCTCCCACATGGAGAAATACCTGCTCATGCCGGGAAGCGGAGCAGCGTCGGGGTCACCCGCGAAGGACATCCCGAGCTCTCCGGCCGCGGCGGCGGCCGCCACCTGGTCGTCGGCGTCGCGGCGCCCCCGCCAGGCCACCAGGCGCCCCCGCCGGGCCAGGAGGGGTGCGGCCAACTCGAGCACCACCGGCAGCGGGCCGAGTGCCCGCGCGGTCACCACGGGATGGGCATCGCGCTCCGCCCGGGCCAAGGTCTCGCTGCGATCCGCCACGACGCGCACATTAGGGAATCCCGCCGAGGCACGAACGAGCCATGCCGCCTTCCGGCGCTCGCTCTCCACCAAGGTCACCGGGACATCCGGCAGCACCGCGGCCAGGGCCAGGCCGGGGAATCCGCCGCCACTCCCGATGTCCAGGAGGCCGGGCGCATCCCGTATCTCGTCGAGCTGGAGCCCGCTCAAGGAGTCGACGACATGGAGCGAGATGGCCGCATCCATATCCCGGACGGCCGAGAGGTTCTGGGGCTCTGCGAGCATGTCCCCCAGGATTCCCACGAGCGCATCCGCAGCCGGGGCGGGCACATCCACCCCCATGGCGGTGCACCGATCTCGCAGCAGGCCGGCAGCGTGTTTCACGTGAAACGCCCGAAGCGCGGACCGCGTGGTCCGCCAGCGCCCGTTTCACGTGAAACGGGCGCGTCGCCTAGGCCCCCGCAGCGGGGACCACGACGATGCGTCGTCGTGGCTCCTCGCCCTCGCTGCGGGTCTCGACATCTGCGCGGTCGGCGATGGCCATATGCACCGTCCGGCGGTCCAGAGCGCTCATCGGCTCCAACTCGATCTCCTCGCCGAACTCCACGGCCTCGTCCGCTGCCTTGTGCGCGAGCCGCGCGAGCAACTCCGCGCGCCGTGCCCGGTACCCACCGGCGTCCACGAGCACGCCGCGCCTCTGGCCCCCGGGCTGACGCCGCACCGCCTGGGCCGCGAGCAGCTGCACCGCGTCCAGGACCTCGCCATCCCTCCCGATGATGGCATCGAGGTCGTCCCCCTCGATCCGGGCGACGAGGCCGCCCTCCTCACCGTCATCGATCTCGACCGTCGCGACCACGCCAAGCCCCTCCAGCGCGGCCTCCACCACGTCCTTCAGTGGACTGCGTCCCGGATCCTCACTCACTTGCGCCTCTTCGGTGGCTTACGGCGGGCAGGCCGTGACGGCCCCCCGGATACCTTCTTGCGGGTTGGCGGCCTGCGCTTCTTCTTGCCCGATGCCGGGTCGCCACTCGGTGCGGGGGGTGGCTTCTCGTCCGCTCCCGCGGCACCATTGGCGGCATCGCCGGGTGCTGCGGCATCCTGCGGCTGCGAGGGCGTGGCCTCTGATGCGCCCTGCGCAGAGGCCGTCGCCTCCGCGGCCTGGGCCTTCTTACCCTTCCTGCGCCGCGGCAGCGGCTTGGTGCGGACCTCCACGTCCTCCGTGGCCACGGGCTCTCCCTCGGGGGCCACGGGAGCCTCCGCGGCACCGTCCACCTCCGCATCCTGGTCGTCCGTGGACACGTCTTTCGCGGGTGCCGCCCCCAGGAGGGTGCCGCCCTTGGCCTCGATCTCGGCCTCGATGCGGCGCTTCAGCACCAACTGCTGGCCGGCGGTCCACAGGTTGGTCGTGGCCCAGTAGATGACCAGACCGGCTGGCACCGGGAACTGGAAGATGAAGAACACGATCCCGATCGGCAGCAGGCGCATCAGCCAACGCTGGTTCCTGCTCATCGTCGCTGTTGCCGACAGTTCCGTGGAGATCAGCTGGGACACCGCGTACACGAGGATGAGGGGCACCACGGCCCACCCGATCTCGGTCAGCAGCTTCGAGACGTCCGGGACCACGTACATGAACGACAGGTCGGTGCCGTCCGCGAAGTCCTGGCTTCGCAGGGTGTAGTACAGCGCGATGAAGACCGGTGCCTGCAGCAGCAGGGGGAGGCAGGAGCCGAACGGATTGACGTCGTTCTCCTTGTAGAACTTCATCATTTCTTCCTGCAGCTTCTGCTTGTTCCCCTTGTACTTCCGCTGCATCTCCTTCATCTGCGGCGCGACCTCCTGCATGCGCCGCGCCGACTTGTACTGCTTTACGAAGAGGGGCAGCAGGATCAGCCGCACCACCAGCGTGAGCATCACGATGGCCCAGCCCCAGGTGAAACCGATCGAGTGGAAGAAATCCAGGACAGCGCGGAGCGGCGCCTCAAGCAGGTCCAGTGGGTTCATCGCGCCCCGAACAGTGTCTGGTCAGCGGGATGGTCCACGCCACCCTTGCTCCAGGGGTTGCACCGCAGCAGGCGCCATGTGGCCAGCACGAAACCCCTGCTCACGCCGAACATCTGGATGGACTGCACCGCGTACTCCGAGCACGTCGGGTAGTACCGGCAGCGCCTCGGGAACAGCGGCGAGACCAGGCGCTGATAGCTCCGCACCATGCGAATGGCCAACGACCTCACGAGCGCGGGCCCGTCGCCTTCTCCGCCAGCTCGCCCAGGCGATCGCCCAGCGCGCGGGCTCCCCGCTCGTTGATGTATTCGTGCGCACCGGGCCGCGCGATGACCACGTAGTCCACGCCGGGCGCCAGCGATCCGCTGATGCGGGCGAACTCCTCGCGCAGCACACGCTTCACGCGGTTGCGCTCCACAGCGCCGCCCACGCGCTTCCCCACGGACAGGCCCAGGCGCGGCTGATCGCCCTCTCCGCGCTCGAATGCGTACACCACGAGGTGACGACCTGCAGCGGACGTGCCGCGGCGGTAGACCGAGTCGAAGTCACCGGATCGGGTGACCCGGCTGCGCCTGCCTCGGCGGGCGCCGCCGTCGGGCACGGGCGCAGCGGCCTACGCCGAGAGCCGGGCGCGGCCCTTCGCGCGCCGGCGCTTGATGATCGCCCGCCCGGCGCGAGTGGACATGCGCTTGCGGAAGCCGTGGGTCTTGCTGCGCTTCCGCGTATTCGGCTGGTAGGTGCGCTTCACTCGCCTGCTGCTCCTTGGGGTCCGGCTACGGGGTGGCGCCACGGGAACCCGGGCGCACGACGCGAGAACACTACCAAAGCGGCCGAGGCCGGCCGACCAGTCCGCGGGAACCTCTCCCGGGTGGCGGGTGCACCACAGACCTGGCTGCAGTGGCGCCCCGATCTGTCCACAACTGTGGAACTTTCTGTGGATAACCAGCGTATTTCCTGCTCATTGTCATCTTACAGTGTCGGTCCGCGGCAGCTGCAGGGGCCCTCTGGAGACGTTTTTCCCGCTCACACGGCATGCACCTGTCCACAGGCCACCGCAGCGCCGAATCCGGGAATGTCGCCTTGGTAGCGTGGCGCTTCCAGATGCCCGCCGACACCCCCGATACCGCTTCGGTCGAACTGCCCGGTCACACCTACGTGGTGCGCATCGCACTGCATAGGGCGGCCCTGGAGCCACCGGTCATCACCGAGGTGCGCGACATCGCGCCGGCGGCCATCATCGAGTCGGTGTTCTCCCGCACTGCGCAGATGTCGTCCGTGCCACCGCTCGCACTGCGTGAAGTCGTCGAGAACCTCGTACACGCCGACTTCCGGGACGCCCTGGTGACCGTGCTGGATGCCGGCCGCACGGTGCGCGTGTCCGACCGCGGTCCGGGCATCGCTGACGCGCGCCGCGCCATGGAGCCCGGCTACACCACGGCGGACGAGGCGGTCCGGGCGGTGGTGCGTGGAGCCGGGTCGGGCCTCGCGCTGGCCGCCGGCCTGGTCGCCGCGGAGGGCGGCCTGCTCGAGGTGGAGGACAACCTGGGCGGCGGCACGGTCGTGACCATCACGGTCGACGCCGCGCCTGCGCCGGACGACCCCTCAACCGGCCCGAGCGATGCCCAGCGCCGCCTGCTCGCCCTGCTCCTCGAGATGTCGCCCGCGCACCCCGAGACCATGGCGCGAGAACTTGACCTCCCCCTCGGCGTCGTCGGCCGCGAGCTCGTGCTCATGGAGCACCGGGGGCTGGTTGCCCGCTTCGCCGACGGGGGCCGGGTGCTCACCGAGCGCGGGGCCGCGATCGTGGCGACCCTCTTCTAGCCCATGGGCGCATCGGTTCCCCTGATCCAGGACGAGGCCCGCCTCCAGGAGGTCTGGGCACAGGTCCTGGAGCGCCTTCGCGGTGCCCTGAACGCCGCGACCTACAGCCTCACGTTCGAGAGGGCGCAGGCACTGGGCTTCAACGATGGGCGCTTCAGCATCGGCGTGGAGACGGAGTTCGCACGCGGATGGGTCGTCCAGCGCTACGACTCACTGGTCCGGGATGCACTGTTCGAGGTGCTCGGCCAGGACGTGGCGGTCGCCGTGGAGGTCGTTCCGCCGAAGCAGGATGATGCGGGCACGGTACCTGCGGCCGCGCCCCCGGCCTCCGCTGCTGCCCAGGCGCCACCGGATGCCGGGGCGCCAGGACCTCCGGCTGCTGACCCCGCGTCTCGGCTGCAGGGCCGGTTCACGTTCGACGCGTTCGTCATCGGCCCGAGCAACAGGTTCGCCCACGCGGCAGCCCTCGCGGTGGCCGAGACCCCCGCCCGCGCCTACAACCCGCTGTTCATCTACGGCGGCGTAGGGCTGGGGAAGACGCACCTGCTCCACGCCATCGGGCACTTCACGGCAGAGAACCATCCGGGCCTGTCGGTGCGCTATGTGTCGGTCGAGACCTTCACCAACGAGTTCATCAACTCACTCCGCGACGGGGCGATGCGGTCCTTTAAGGACCGCTACCGCGGGACGGACATCCTGCTCATCGACGACATCCAGATGCTGGAAGGGCGCGAGCAGACGCAGGAGGAGTTCTTCCACACGTTCAACGCCCTGCATGAGAGCGGCAAGCAGATCGTGATCTCCAGCGACCGCCCGCCGAGCGCCATCAAGACCCTGGAGGACCGCCTGCGATCGCGGTTCGAGATGGGCCTGATCACCGACGTCCAGCCGCCCGATCTCGAGCTCCGCATCGCGATCCTGCGAAAGCGCGTGAAGACCGACGGCTACCAGATCCGCGACCCGGAGGTTCTCTCCTTCATCGCGGCGCGGGTCTCGACCAACGTCCGTCAGCTGGAGGGTGCCCTCATCCGGGTCGTCGCGCACTCCTCCATCTCCGGACGCCCGGTCACGGTGGACCTGGCCCAGGAGGTGCTGACCGACCTCTTCCCGGCTGCCGACGGCGAGGTGCGGATGGACCTGATCCAGGAGGCCGTCGCGCGTCACTATGCGATCTCCATCGATGAGCTCGTCGGCGAGAAGCGCACAAAACGCATTGTGGTGCCCCGTCAGGTGGCCATGTACCTCTGCCGCGAGCTCACCGACGCCTCGCTGCCGGCGATCGGCCGGGCCTTCGGGGGACGCGATCATACGACCGTCCTGTACGCGGTCCAGAAGATCTCGGGGCTGCTCACCGACGGCGGGGATGTGTACGAGTCCGTCCAGTCCCTGACGCAGTCACTGTCGGGCTCATCCCGCTAGCAACCGCGGTACCCGGGCACCGAACCCCTGACATCGGGTGTCAGGGGTTCGGTGCCGGGCGCGGGAGGTGCCCTGCGCTTTTCCCCGCATAGCGCGGCTTTCTCCTGCGTCGGCGACTGTGGGTCGGCAGATGAATTCCTGGGGATAACCTGTGGGTGGCCCCTGGCACCCCTGCGCCGTCCTCCACACTCCTCCACATCTCAGGTGGCATGCGGTATGCCGGGTGTGGACAGGTGTGGGTGATACGAGCACACGCGGGGGGTTCCCCACAGGCTATCCACACCCCCTGAAACGCTCTGTCAGCAGCGCCTTCATCGGTCGATCCCCGGCCTCCACAGGCCCTATGGCTTCTCCGACCACCTCCTCTTCTCATATTGAGGTGAAGAGGTATGACAGTGCGCGTCCGGGGTGGGGCATGTGGCGAGTCCCGGCCGGTACGCTGCCGCCGTGCGCCTGACCTGCCCCCGTGATGACCTTGCCGCCCGCCTCGCCCTGGCGTCCCGTGCGGCATCCGGCAAGGGGACCATCCCCGTGCTCGCAAACGTCCTCCTCAGGGCTGAGGAGGGCCTGGTGGAACTCGCGGCCACCGACATGGAGGTATCGCTCCGGGTGCCGCTGGAGGATGCCGGCGTGGAGGAACACGGATCCGTGGTGCTGCCGCGGTTGGCAGCCGACCTGGTGCGCAGCATGGCCCCCGGTCCCGTGTCCATCGTGCATGCCGAGAATGAGGGGCAGGTGCAGATCTCCGGCGGCGGCTCCTCGTTCAGCCTCAACTGCCATCAGGCGGGCGAGTACCCCGAGCTTCCGCAGGACGGCGGCGTGGGGGTGCCCATGCCCACCCGGACGTTCACGGAGTGCGCTGACCGTGTGGTGCGCGCGGCCTCGAGGGATGAGACACGACCCGTCCTCACAGGGGTCCTGGTGAGGATGGGACCAGGCGGCCTGACGATGGCGGCAACCGACAGCTACCGGCTGGCCGTGCGCACCGTGTCACTCGAGAACCCCCCTTCCGAGGAGCGCGAGGCCATCATCCCTGCCCGGGCGGTGGCCGAGGCCACCCGCCTGGCATCGCAGGCCAGCGACGCCGAGGTGGAGATCGCGCTCGGTGAGTCGCAGGCCACCATCCGTTGCGGCGGCGTGCGCCTCACCACCCGCCTCATCGATGGGCAGTTCCCGGACTACCGGCAGTTGATCCCCGCGGAGTTCGAGCAGGAGGTCCGGCTCGACAGGGCCGAGTTCCTGGGCGTGCTCACCCGGATCGGCGTGCTTGCTCAGCGCACGGCACCACTTCGCCTGTCATTCGAGCAGGGCCAGTTGACGGTGGCCACAGCCAGCGACCAGGTGGGCGAGGGGCGCGAATCGCTTCCCGTGGCATATGCGGGCGAGCCGATGGAGATCGGCTTCAATGCCGACTTCCTGAGGGAGGGCGTCGATGGGATGTCCGGTGATGAGGTGCGCCTGGGACTGATCAGTCCGCTCCGGCCGGGCCTGTTGCGCGGGGAATCGGACGATCACCGGTACCTCCTGATGCCCATCCGCCTTCCCGGGTAGGACCATGCGGGCCGGCGCCTGGACGGCCACGCACCTGGATGTCGCGGACGTGCGGTCATGGGACAGGGTGTCGCTGGACCTCCCGCCGGGTGGCATCGTGCTGTGCGGACCCAATGGCGCGGGAAAGACCTCGCTCGCCGAGGCGCTCGTGCTGGCGTGCCTCGGCGTGTCATGCCGTACGTCGCGCGAATCCGAGGTAGTGCGCGCGGGAGCACCCGCCCTGCACGTGGCCCTGGATGTGCAGGGCCCGGCCGGTGCGCAGCACCGGGAGATCGGATACGCATCCGGACGCGGGCGGCGGCTGACCCGAGATGGTGAGGCCGTGCGTGGTTTGGCCGACTGGCGCGCAGCCGGCAGCGTGCTGGTTTTCCTCCCCGAGGAACTGCGCGCGGTGAAGGGGCCCCCGGCGGCACGGCGCAGGCACCTCGACCGGCTGCTGGAGGCGACGGTCCCGGGATATGCCGATGATCTGGCGGCGCACAGCGCCGCGCTCTCACAGCGGAACGCGGCCCTTCGCGGCGTGCGCGCCGGGCGGGCGGGTGTTGATGCCGTGGCGCCCTGGGAGCCCGCGATCGCGGCCCATGGGGCCCGGATCGTCGCCGCGCGGCGCGACGCCCTGCACGCGCTGGCGGAGCCCTTTGCGCGGTGGATGGACGACCTCGGCGGGGGACCCGGGGGAGTCGTGCGCCTCGAGCCATCCCCGGCTGCGCTCGCCGACGTGCCCACGGACGCACTGGAAGGGCACCTGATGGAGCGGCTGCGCGATGCACGGCCCCGTGAGGTCGCCGCGGGACTCACCCTGGCGGGCCCTCATCGTGATGACGTCCTTGTCGGGCAGGAGCGCGATGGCGCCGTGGTGGACCTGCGCGCGGTGGGAAGCCAGGGCGAGCAGAGAACCGCGGTGCTGGCGCTGATCATGGCGCACCGGGAGCACCTGGGCGCACGCGTCGGCCTGCCGATCCTGGTCCTGGACGACGTGCTGTCGGAGCTGGACCCGCGCAGGCGCGGACTGCTGCTGGACGCCGTGGTGGGGGCCGGGCAGTGCCTGCTGACCACCGCCGACCCCGCCGCGGCGGATGCCGCAGCAGAGCGGGGAGCCCACGTGGTGATGGTGGAGAGGGGGATGGGTGCCTCGACGGCGACGTCGTGATCCGGTCGGAATCGGCGACCTGCTGGGCCGTGCGACCCGGGCATTCACGCGCCCCGGGGACTCGGTCCTCACCTCCGTGCGCGCGGCATGGCCCGACGCCACCGGCCCGGGCACCGTGAACCACGCCTATCCGATCCGCCGCAGTCGCGCCGGGGTGGTGACCGTGGCGTGCGCCGATGCGGTGTGGGCGCACGAACTGGGGATGCGCGAGGAGGAGATCTCCGCACGCCTGGCGACCGCCATGGGTGACCCCGATGCCGTCGCGGGCCTGCGGTTCGTGGTGGCCGACCACGCCATTCCACAGGCGGAGGCGCAGGTGCCCGCACGCCCGCCGTTGCCGGAACCGGGCCCCGAGGCACTCCGGCGCGCGGGCGAGGCGACCGCCCATATCGAGGACCCGGAACTGCGTGCGGTGATCACGCGCATGGCCGCCCGGGCGATGGAGCGCGAGACCGGCCCCTGACGTGCCCGGCGCGCCCGGTTTCCGTGGGGCCCGCTGGTAGTTTTCCCCCTGCACACAGGCGGCGATCGGGCGTCCCCGCGCCGATCGCCGCGCCGCCCCGGCACAGCCCCTGAGGAGGGGCGGCATGGGTCGGCCCGACGCGAGGAGACAGGTGACCGAACCGGGATTCGACGCCACCACCGATGCCGCCACGTATGACGCCGGCGCCATCACCGTGCTGGAGGGCCTCGAGGCCGTACGCAAGCGGCCCGGCATGTACATCGGCTCCACCGGCCCCCGGGGCCTCCACCACCTGGTGTACGAAGTGGTGGACAACTCCGTCGACGAGGCCATGGCCGGCCACTGCACGCGCGTGGACGTGGTGCTGCACCCGGACGGATCGTGCTCGGTTACCGACGACGGGCGCGGCATCCCCGTCGCGGCGATGGCCGACCAGGACGGCAAGAGCGCCCTCGAGGTGGTGCTGACGGTCCTCCACGCCGGCGGGAAGTTCGGCGGCGAGGGCTACAAGGTGTCGGGTGGGCTGCACGGCGTGGGCGTGTCGGTCGTGAACGCCCTCTCGGAGCGGCTCACCGCGGAGGTGCGCCGCGACGGCCACCTGTGGGTGCAGTCGTACGAGCGCGGCATGCCCGACGGGCCCATCCGCGACGCGGGCGACGCCGACGCCACGGGCACCACCATCCGCTTCACGCCCGACCCGGAGATCTTCGAGGACACCCGGTTCGACTACGACACGCTGGCCACGCGGTTCCGCGAGACGGCGTTCCTCACGCCGGGCCTCAGGATCACCCTCACCGACGAGCGCGGCGAGCGGCGGGAGAACTCCTTCCACTACGAGGGCGGGCTCACGGACTTCGTGAAGCACCTCAACTCCACGAAGGACCCCCTGCACGGCGATGTCATCGCCATCTCCGCCGAGGGCGAGGAGGGCCAGGTGGACATCGCGATGCAATGGACAACCGGCTTCACCGAGTCGGTGTTCACCTTCGCGAACAACATCAACACCCACGAAGGCGGAACCCACCTCACCGGCTTCCGCACCGCCCTCACGCGCTGCATCAACGACTACGCGCGCGCCAAGAACCTGCTGAAGGAGAAGGACGACAACCTCGAGGGCAACGACACCCGCGAGGGCCTCACGGCGATCGTCTCAGTCAAGCTGCGCGAGCCGCAGTTCGAGGGCCAGACCAAGACCAAGTTGGGGAATAGCGAGTTCGCCGGGTTCGTGGCCACCGTGGTGAACCAGCGGCTCGCCGAGTTCCTGGAGGAGAACCCGCAGACGGCCAAGGCGATCTGCACGAAGGCGTCCAACGCCGCCCAGGCACGTCTGGCCGCCCGCAAGGCGCGCGACCTGGCGCGCCGCAAGGGCGTGATGGATTCCACGAGCCTGCCCGGCAAGCTGGCCGACTGCTCCGATCGCGACCCGGAGAACACCGAGATCTTCCTGGTGGAGGGCGACTCCGCCGGGGGCTCCGCGGTTCGCGCCCGGCAGTCGTCGTTCCAGGCGATCCTGCCGCTGCGCGGCAAGATCATCAACGTCGAGAAGGCGCGCATCGACAAGGTGCTGAGCAACGCGGAGATCCAGGCGATGATCACCGCGATGGGCACGGGCATCGGCGCTGACTTCGACCTGTCGAAGGCCCGGTACCACAAGCTCATCATCATGACCGACGCCGATGTGGACGGCGCGCACATCCGCACGCTCATCCTCACCTTCCTGTTCCGCCACATGCCCGAGGTGGTCGAACAGGGCTATGTGTACATCGCCCAGCCGCCGCTGTACAAGGTGAAGCAGGGCAGCACCGAGCAGTACATCGAGAAGGAGTCCGACCTCGAGGACTGGCTGCTGGAGCGCAATATCGGCGACATGACGCTGCAGGCCGCGGAGGGGGCGGAGTCGGCGCTTACCAAGGTGCGGTTCCAGCGGTACACGCGCGCACTGCGCGAGCACGACGGCTGGTCGTCGGCGCTCCGGGCCACCTACGGGAACGAACTCGTGGACTTCCTGCAGGTGCACGGGCTGGTGGAGGCGGAGCCGGCAGATATCGCCGCCCTCGGCGCCGCCGTGGTGGCGGCCTCCAGTGACACCGCGGAGCTCACCGTGATCGACGAGGACGCAGGGGCCGCGTCCGTGCGCGCCCGATCGGTGGAGTCGCGTACCGGTGAGGCCCGCACGGTCACGATCCCGCTGGCGCTGTACGCCGCCCCCGAGCTCGCGGCCTTCCGCGCAGCGCGCGCGAAGCTGCGGGACCAGGTGGGCGAGGCCCCCTTCGTGGTCACCCGTGGCGCCCGCCGGCGTGAGGCCGCCACATACGACGCCCTGCGCGGAGCCATCATGGATCTCGCGCGCGAGGGCATCTCGCTCAGCCGGTTCAAGGGCCTTGGCGAGATGAACGCCGAGCAACTGTGGGAGACGACGATGGACCCGGAGCGCCGGATACTGCAGCGCGTCACCATGGACGACGCGGCCGCCGCCGACGAGCTGTTCTCGATGCTGATGGGCGACAAGGTCGAGCCCCGTCGCGACTTCATCGAGCGCAACGCGCGCTCCGTCGAGTTCCTGGACGTCTGAGATGGCGATCGATCGCCACGGGAGGATCGAGCCACGCGAGCTGGCCGAGGAGATGCGCGCGTCGTACCTCGACTACGCGATGAGCGTGATCGTGGGGCGAGCTCTGCCGGACGTGCGTGACGGCCTGAAGCCGGTGCACCGCCGCGTGCTGTTCGCCATGCACGACCGGGGCCTGCAGCCGGACCGCGGGTACGTGAAGAGCGCGAACATCGTCGGCACGGTCATGGGCGAATATCACCCCCACGGCGACTCGGCCATCTACGACGCCCTGGTGCGCCTGGCCCAGGACTTCAACAGCCGGTACCCCACGGTGGACGGCCAGGGCAACTTCGGCTCGCAGGAGTTCGCGGCTGCCGCCATGAGGTACACCGAGGCGCGCCTGTCGCGCTATGCGACGGAGATGCTGCGGGACATCGACGAGGACACCGTCGAGACCATCGCCACCTACGACGACCGCCGGCGCGAGCCCACGGTGCTGCCGTCGCGTGTGCCCAACCTGCTGGTGAACGGCTCCGCCGGGATCGCCGTGGGCATGGCCACCAACATCCCGCCGCACAACCTGGGTGAGGTCGTTGATGCCTGCATCGCGATGATCGATGATCCCGCCATCGACTCCGACGGCCTCATGAAGTTCGTGAGGGCGCCGGACTTCCCGACCGCCGGCCAGATCGTGGGCCTGTCGGGCGTGCGCGACGCCTACCGGACCGGCCGCGGCCGTGTGGTGGTGCGGGGCCTCGCGCACAACGAGCCCCTGAAGCACGGCCGCAACGCCATCGTGTTCACCGAGCTGCCGTACCAGGTGAACAAGTCGGAGATGCTGCGGAAGATGGCCGAGCTCGCCAACGACGGCGTGCTGAAGGAGATCGCGGACCTGCGCGACGAGAGCGGCCGCGACGGCATCCGCGTGGTGGTGGAGCTGCGTCGAGACGCCGTGCCCAAGGTGGTGCTGAACAAGCTGTACAAGCACACCCAGGCGCAGACCACCTTCGGGGTGAACGCCATTGCGCTGGTGGACGGGGTGCCGCGCACCCTGTCGCTGCGCGACATGATCCGGCACTACCTCGATCACCAGCGCGACGTCATCCGTCGCCGCTCGCGCTTCCGCCTGGACCGGGCGGAAACGCGAGCGCACGTGCTCGAGGGGCTGCTGATCGCCCTTAAGGACATCGACGCGGTCATCGCACTCATCCGTGCCGCGGCCGATCCCGATGAGGCCCGCGCGGGCCTGATGAGCACCTTCGACCTGAGCGAGCTGCAGGCCCGGGCCATCCTGGACCTGCGGCTGCAGCGCCTGACCCAGCTGGAGGCGGGGAAGATCGAGGCCGAGTACGCGGAGCTGCAGGAGGAGATCGCCGAGCTGCGCGCGATCCTCGGCGACGAGGCGCGGGTGTACCAGGTGATCCGCGAGGAGCTCACCGAGGTCCGGGGCAGGCACGCCGACGAGCGGCGCACGGAGATCATCCCCGCCGAGGGCGAGATCGACCTGGAGGACCTCATCGCCGAGGAGGAGATGGTGATCTCCATCACTGCGGGCGGATACATCAAGCGCCTGCCGGTGACCACCTACCGTGCCCAGCGGCGCGGCGGCAAGGGCCTGCGCGGCGCCCGGCTGAAGGACGAGGACCGCGTGGACCACCTGTTCATCGCGTCCACGCACGACTACCTGCTGTTCTTCACCGACCAGGGGCGCGTGTACCGCCAGAAGGTGCATGAGATCCCGCAGGCGGCCCGCGACGCGCGTGGTCGGCACATCGCGAACGTGCTGGCCCTGCTCCCGGACGAGGAGATCCGGCAGGTCTTCAACACCCGCGACTACGCCGAGGGCAGGTACCTGGTGCTCGCCACCAAGGGCGGCATGGTGAAGAAAACCGAGTTCGGCGCCTACAACACGGTGCTGAAGGAGGCCGGCATCATCGCCATCCGTCTCGCGGATGACGATGAGCTGGTGGGCGTGCAGTTGACCGATGGCGAGGCCGACCTCCTGATCGTGTCGGCGCGCGGCCAGGCGGCACGGTTCAGCGAGGACCAGGTGCGCGCCACGGGCCGCGGCACGCAGGGCGTGCGCGCGATGAACCTGGACCCGGAGGATCGGGTGCTGGCAGTGGCGGTGGCCGACGACGAGGCCGACCTGCTGGTGGTGACCGGCAACGGATACGGCAAGCGCACCGCCATCACCGAGTACCCGCGCAAGGGGCGCCCCACCAAGGGCGTGCGCACCATCAAGGTCAGCGATCGCAAGGGCGAGCTGATCACCGCGCGCATCGTGCGGCCCGGCCAGCAGCTGCTGCTGGTGTCGGTGATGGGCCAGGTCATCCGCATCGAGGTGGACGGCGTGAAGCGCATGGGCCGGAGCACCGAGGGAGTGCGCCTCATGGACGTGGGGGACGAGGACAGCGTGGCGACCTGCGCGCCGGTGGACGAACAGGAGGCCGCAACGGAGGCCGCGGAGGCCGCCGGGGACCCGGACACTGCGGTGGCGGCGGACGAACCGGTCGCCGGTGGTGAGCCGGACGCGTGATCGCGGTCAGCGCGCGGGCCGGGCGACGGCCAGTAGGCCGTCCCCCTGCCCGATGACGCCAAGGCCCCACTCCACCGGGTAGAGGGCGGCGCGCACCGGAAGGGCGTCGCCCCAGCCGCGTTGGCGCTCACCCCTCGCGGTGTGCGCATCGAGCGAGCCCGGCAGCACGCCCATGAGCGGCACCGTGCGCACCGACACCACGCGGAGGCCGGCGAGGCCCAGCACCCAGGCGAGGGAGTCGCGGTCGTAGTGCACGAGGTGCCGGGGCAATTCCAGGCCATCCCATGCCCCGCCCGTGGCCCGTCGCGTGAGGGAGCGGATGTTCGGGACGCCCACGACCAGCCGTCCGCCCGGGGCGAGGATGCCCCCGATCGCGCGCAGGGTGGGCACGGGGTCCGGAACGTGCTCGAGGACCTGCGACATCCGCACCATGTCCCACGGCGTGTCGGGCAGGCGGCCCTCGTGCAGCGCGGCGTCCAGCGATCCCTGCACCACCCACGCGTTCCCGGCCTCCTGCGCGGCGCGGACTGCCGACTCCGACGGCTCGAGCCCCCAGGCCTCGTGGCCGGCGTCGCGGAGGGCCGCCACGGCCATTCCCGTGCCCGCGCCCACGTCGAGCACCCGCGAGCCGGGGCGGAGCGGTCCCCCCGTCTCGGCCTCCGGGATGGCGATCCCGATCACCCGGGCCGCCCGACGGCCCGCACCCGCCGCGCGCGACAGTGCGCGCCCGGATGCCCGCGCGGTCACCGACGCACGACGCGGGTCGTGCTGCGGGTAGTCGTCCGGGTACCAGGCGGCAGGGTCATCGGGCCACGGGTCGGTGCGGCACAGCAGGCATGTGGGGCACTCGACCACCCGGAACTCACCGGGCATGCCCTGCCGGTGGTCGCGCGCGCGCAGCACCTCACGCCCACCGGTGCCTCCGCACACCGGGCATGACGATGGGTGCGTGGCGGGTGGCGTCGGCATGGGGCGGGAGGATACGGCCCGCGGTCCACTAGCCTTGCCGGACCGTGACGCGCCTCCCCGACCCCAAGGACATCCTTCCGCATCGGGACCCGTTCCTCTTCATCGACGAGATCGTGGAGCTGGTGCCGGGGGAGTCCGCGCGCGCCCGCTGGACGCTCCGCCCAGATACGCCCTTCCTCGCCGGGCACTTTCCCGGCGAGCCCATCATGCCGGGAGTGATCATCGTGGAGGCCCTGGCCCAGGCCGGCGCGCTGGCGGCGCTGTCCACGGACGATGGCCGCGGCAAGCTGGCCCTGTTCGCCGGCGTGGACAAGTGCCGGTTCAAGAGGCCCGTGCGGCCGGGCGAGACGCTGGAACTGGCCACGCGCGTCACCCGCGTGCGCGGGCCCATCGGCGAGGCCGAGGCCGTCGCCACCGTGGACGACGCCGTGGCATGCACGGCCACCCTCAAGTTCGCGATCGTCGATCGCGAACAGGCAGGCGCACCCTGAGCCTGGTCGCCGCGGGACCCCGCGAGCGCCGCCGTGCCCGTCTCGTAGGTGTGGGCGGCTACGTGCCGCAGCGCGTGATGACCAACGCCGAACTCGAGGAGATGGTCGACACCAGCGATGAGTGGATCGTCTCGCGCACCGGTATCCGCGAGCGCCGTATCGCCGCTGATGACCAGGCCACCACCGACCTTGCGGCGGAGGCCGTACGCGACCTGCTGCGACGCACGGGTACCGACGCGTCGGATGTGGACCTGCTCATCGTCGCCACCACCACGCCGGACTATCCCTTCCCCCCGTGCGCGCCGATCGTGGGGACCATGACGGGCATGGATCACGTGGCGGCCTACGACACGAACGCGGTGTGCTCGGGCTTCATGTACGGCATCGCGCAGGCCACCGGGATGGTGGAATCGGGCATGGCCCGCCGCGCGGTGGTGGTGGGCGCCGAGACGCTCTCGCGCATCATGAACTGGGACGACCGCGCGACATGCGTGCTGTTTGCCGATGGCGCCGGCGCGGTGATGATCGAGGCCGATGGGGGAGAGCCGGGGACCGGCGTGGTGGGCGTCGAGTTCGGGTCGGACGGCACGGGGTTCGCCGACCTCTGGGTGCCGGCCGGGGGCACGCGGTCGCCGGTGTCGCCCCAGACCCCCCATGCCGACACATGCATCCAGATGAACGGCCGCGAGGTGTTCCGCTTCGCCACGCGCATCCTGGTGGAGTCATCGCAGCGACTGCTCGCGGAGGCCGGCATGACGATCGCCGATGTCGACCTGATGGTGGCCCACCAGGCAAACGAGCGCATCCTCGACCACGCATCGGAGCGCATGGGCATCGACCGGGCGAAGGTCGTGATGAACCTGGACAGGCTGGGGAACACTTCGTCGGCCAGCATCCCGCTGGCGCTGGCTGACGCCGTGGATACGGGAATGCTGGAGGAGGGGGCGCTGGTGCTGATGGTCGGTTTCGGAGCGGGTCTCACGTGGGGCAGCGTGCTCGTGCGCTGGGAGCCGCGCACATGATCGCGCTGCTGTTCCCGGGGCAGGGCGCCCAGCAGGTGGGGATGGGCCGCGATCTCGCCGCGCAATTCCCCGTTGCGGCCGACACCTTCGCCGAGGCCAGCGACGCCCTGGGGTACGACCTCACCCGCATCATCTTCGAGGGCCCGGAGGAGGACCTGGTGCGCACCGATGTGTGCCAGCCGGCGATCCTCGCCATGAGCGTGGCGTGCCTGCGCGTGGCCTGCGACCACGGCCTGCGGGGCGATCTGGCCATGGGCCACTCCCTAGGGGAATTCTCCGCGCTGGTCGCGTGCGGCTCGATCGGGTTCGCCGAGGCGATCCGGCTGGTGGGCGAGCGCGGCGCCGCCATGCAGGACGCGGGTGAGGCCCGGCCGGGCACCATGGCGGCCATCCTCGGCTTGGCCGACGGTGACGCCGAGTCGCTCTGCGCCGAGGCCGGCGATGTATGGCCGGCCAACTACAACTGCCCCGGGCAGGTGGTGGCCTCCGGCACGGTCGAGGGCATCGACCGCCTGCTGGCATTGGCATCCGAGCGGGGGACCAAGGCGACCCAGCTGAAGGTGGGCGGTGCCTTCCACAGCCCCCTGATGGAGCCCGCATCGGCACGGCTGGCGCCGGCACTCGAGGCGTGGGACCCGCAGTCCCCCGACCCGCAGTTCCTGTCCACCACCACCGCACAGGTGGAGCCCGCCGATCGCATGCGCGCGGTGCTGCTGGATCAGCTGACCTCACCGGTGCGCTTCGGTCATGCGGTGGAGACCGCCGTGGCGATGGGCGCCGACACGTTCGTGGAACTCGGGCCCGGCCGGGTGCTGTCCGGCCTGGTCAAGCGCGTGAAGCGCGATGCGGTGCTGCATCAGGTGTCCGGGCCCGAGGGCCTCGGGGGAATCGCCGGGGTGATGGCGTGAGCGTCGCGCTGGTGACCGGGGCGAGCCGGGGCATCGGCGCGGCGTGCGCTCTGGCGTTGGCTGCTGCCGGGCAGGACGTGGCGGTGGGGTACGTGGCCGACGAGGCCGGTGCGGTCGCCACGGCCGATGCGGTGCGCGCAGCCGGCGTCAGCGCGGCCGTGGTGCAGGGCGACATCTCCGATTCCGCGCAGGCCGACGCCGTGGTGGCGGGCGCCGAGGAGGCGCTGGGACCCCTCGGTGCGCTGGTTCTCAACGCCGGCATCACGCGTGATGGCCTGATGATGCGCATGAGCGACGACGACTGGCGTGCGGTGATCGACACCAACCTGTCGGGGTCGTTCTACTGCGCGCGCGCGGCGTTGCGGGGCATGATGAAGCGCCGTGCCGGCTCCATCGTGGCGATCTCGTCGGTGGTGGGCCTCATGGGCAATGCCGGTCAGGTGAATTACGCTGCCGCGAAGGCCGGTCTCATCGGCATGACGAAGTCGCTCGCCAAGGAGGCGGGCGGCCGCGGGGTGCGGGCCAATGCCATCGCCCCGGGGTACATCAGCACCGACATGACGGACGTGCTGTCGGACGACATCAAGGAGCAGTTGATCGGCCACACCCCCTTGGGACGACTGGGTGCACCGGAGGACGTCGCGGGGATCGTGGCCTTCCTGTGCTCGGATGCGGCGTCGTTCATCACCGGGACGGTCATCCCGGTGGACGGCGGCCTGGGGATGTAGGCGGGAGGAACCATGGCGACCACGCTCATAGACGGACGCGGCCTTCGCCGCGTGGTCATCACCGGCATCGGTCTGGTGTCACCGCTCGGCATCGGCCGGGATGAGGCCTGGGCGGCCGCGAAGGCGGGCACCTCCACGGCCGCGCCCATCCGGCAGTTCGACCCCGCCGACTGCGCCACGCACTTCGCCTGCGAGGTGCCGGAATCGTTCGATATCGAGCAGTTCCTGGACCGCAAGACCGCGCGCAGGATGGACCGCTTCTCGCACCTGGGCGTGGCCGCGGCCATGCTGGGCTTCGAGGACTCGGGCATCGCGGGCACGGTGTCGCCCGAGCGCATGGGCGTGCTGATCGGCTCGGGGATCGGCGGCATCCAGACCTGGCACGAGCAGACGGTGCGCCTGCGGGATCTCGGTCCCACGCGCGTCTCGCCGCTGTTCATCCCCACGATCATCGCGAACATGGGTGCGGCGCAGGCCTCGATGGAACTGGGCCTGAAGGGCCCGCTCTCGTGCAGCACCACCGCGTGCGCATCGGCCAACCACGCGATTGGTGATGCCTTCGATCACATCCGCCTGGGGCGTGCAGACGCGATGATCGCGGGCGGCACCGAGGGCGCGGTGGCCCTGGTGGGCATCGCCGGCTTCAACGCCATGAAGGCCCTCTCCACCCGGAACGATGATCCCGCGACCGCCAGCCGGCCGTTCGACCTGGGTCGCGACGGCTTCGTGATGGGCGAGGCCGGTGCGGTGATCGTGCTCGAGGAGATGCAGCATGCCCTCGACCGGGGCGCGGACATCATCTGCGAGCTCGCGGGCTACGGCCTGTCGGGCGACGCCCACCACATCACCGAGCCGGACCCCACGGCTGTGGGGCCCGCGCTCGCCATGAACATGGCGCTCGCCGACGCCGGCCTCGATGCCGCGGACGTCGACTACGTAAATGCCCACGGCACCTCGACTCCCGTGGGCGACCCCTCCGAGATCCGCGTCATCCGGCATGCGCTTGGCGAGGACAGCGCCGCGCGCACCATGGTGAGCAGCACGAAGTCCATGCATGGCCACACCCTCGGCGCGGCGGGTGGTCTGGAGGCTGCGCTGACCGCCCTGGCGGTGCGGGACAGCGTCGTGCCGCCCACCATCAACGTGACCGATCTCGACCCCGAGTGCGAGGGCGTGGACCACGTGCTGGGGCAGGCCCGGGAGGCCGAGGTGGGCGTGGCGCTGTCGAACGTGTTCGGCTTCGGCGGCCACAACGCCACGCTGGCGTTCCGACGCGTGGAGGGCTGATGGCGCGGTCGGGGCACGCGGGACCGCATTTCCCGTCCCGCCTGCGGGTGGCGCTCACGCCCTTCCGTGATGCCTGGTTCCGCGGTGCCACGCGCCTGTACGGGCCCGGCACGAAGACCCGCCCGTGGACCTGGATCGGTGATGAGCGCATCGCCGTGGGCAGCGTGCCCACGCCCGAGAGCCTGCAGGAGCTCGCCCGCGAGGGCGTGACCCACGTGGTCAACTGCCGAGCCCGCCTGCAGACGCACTTCAGCCAGGATCTCTCGGCTGAGCGGCAGGTGTTCGGCGACCGCAACGTGGCGGTGGCACCCATGTGGGACCACGGCCGCCATCAGCCGCCGGAGAAGTGGGCGCAGGCCGCCGAGATCGCCGCCGGCTGGCTGGACGACGATCCCCACGCCCGCGTGCTGATCCACTGCCAGCGTGGCCGCCGCCGGTCGCTGTTCGTGGCCTATGCGGTGCTGCGCCTGCGGGGACGGTCCCCCGAGGTGGCGGCCCGCGACCTGCTGGAGCACCGGCACGAGGCGCGGCTCGTGCCCACGTACCGTAAGGCGGTCGAGGACTGGCTGGCAACGGGCGCGGCACCCATCCATCAGTCGGAGTCCATGCGATGATGCACGCCACATGAGTCGCGTCGGGCGCAACATCCACGTGTCGGTCGATCGCCTGCGCCAGCTGGCGCACCGCGACGCGCGCCCGCGCAAGATCTCCGCGGACGCCGGCACCTGCCCCAAGTGCGACAGCCACTACTCGGCCGACGAGATGCACCGCAACCTGCGGGTGTGCCCGGCATGCGGCCACCACTTCGCGGTGACGGCCCGTGAGCGGCTGGAGCAGCTGGGCGAGCCCGGCGGCTACGTGGAGCTCTGGCCCGAGCTCCGGGCAGCCGACCCGTTGCAGTTCACCGACCTCAAGCCGTACACCGAGCGCATCGCCGACGCGGAGAAGTCCACCGGCCTGGGCGAGGCCATCGTGTGCGCCGAGCTGGAGGTCCGCCACGTGCCGGCCGTGGCCGCGATCATGGACTTCTCGTACATGGGTGGCAGCATGGGTGCCGTGGTGGGCGAGAAGCTGGCACGCGCCTGCGACCATGCCGCCCAGAAGGGCCTGCCGCTCATCGTGGTCGCGGCCTCGGGCGGTGCGCGCATGCAGGAGGGCACGTTGGCGCTGATGCAGATGGCCAAGACGGTCATCGCCCTGGATGCGCTTGCCGAGGCCCGTGTGCCGGTGGTGGTGGTGCTGGCGCACCCCACAACGGGCGGCGTGTGGGCCTCGTTTGCATCGCTGGGCGACATCACCTATGCGGAGCCCGGTGCGCTCATCGCCTTCAGCGGTCCCCGCGTGATCGAGGAGACCACCCGCGAGGTCCTTCCCTCCGACTTCGGGCGCGCGGAGCGGCAGCTGGAGAACGGCCAGGTGGACGCCGTGGTGGACCGGCGCGAGCTGGCCGAGCGCATCGGGCGTGTGCTGCACATCCTCCGCCGGCCCGAGCTGGAGGGTCCGGGAGCCGCAGGATCCCCGGCGCTGCAGTGGGCGCAGGGCGGTGCGCAGCGCGCGGCAGGAGCCGTGCAGTCACTCCCCCGCAAGGTGATGGACCGCATCAGGCCGGGGTCCCCGGACGGGGAGGATCCCGAATGAGCGAGCGCGGCGGCGGGCGCTTCGTGCGGAAGGTGGCCGAGAAGGTGCGGCGCGCACCGGAGGCCGGGGACGACGACCTGTGGGAGAGCGTGCAGCTGGCGCGGCATGCGGAGCGCCCCTACACGCTCGACTACATCACCCGCATGTGCTCGGATTTCGAAGAGGTCCACGGCGATCGCCTGTACGGCGACGACCACGCCATGGTCGCGGGATTCGGGCGGTTCCACGATCGCCCCGTGGCGTTCATCGGGCAGCAGAAGGGCCGCGACACCAACGAGCGCACATTCCGCAACTTCGGCATGGCGGGCCCCGAGGGGTACCGCAAGGCCATGCGCGTGATGGAGATCGCGAACCGCCTGGGGATCCCGGTGGTCACCCTTATCGATACGCCCGGGGCGTTCCCGGGCGCGAGCGCCGAGGAGCGCGGGCAGGGCGGCGCCATCAGTCGCAGCATCCAGATGATGTGGCGACTGGACGTGCCCACGGTCGCGGTGATCATCGGTGAGGGATCCTCCGGCGGCGCGCTGGGCCTGGGGGTGGCCGACCGCGTCCTCATGCTGGAGAACAGCACCTACTCAGTCATCAGCCCGGAGGGTGCATCGGCCATCCTGTGGCGCGATGCCAGCAAGGCCCGGCAGGCGGCGCAGGCGTTCAAGCCGACCGCCGCCAACTGCTATCGGTGGGGCGTGGTGGACGCCGTGGTGCCCGAGCCCGATGGCGGTGCGCACACCGACCACGAGCAGGCCGCCGAGATCCTCGACCAGTACATCTACCGCGCGCTGACCGACCTGGGCGCGATGCCCCCGGTCGAGCGCCGGCGTGCGCGCCGCGAGCGCTTCCGGAAGCTGGGACCGCTGCGCGACCCGGAGGGCGGCATGGGCATCGCCACGGGTCGCGAGACACCCCCGCCCGGCTGATCGTGGGGGATCAGGAGGATCCCCCCGCGCGCCGGATGGACCCCGCGCGCCTCGCGGATATCGACGACCCCGCGGCCCTTGCGCGTGCGCTGCCCGACGGCGAGCCGTCGGACCCTTGGCCGCTGGTGCGGGACATCCTGGACGACGCCCGCGCCGGCCTCCCCGACGCGGAGTTCGACCTGGTGGTGTCCGGCACGCGCAGGGTGATCGCGCCACTGCTGCACGGGCGCCCCGCGGAGTGGCCACCCACCGGCCCCTCGGATGGCGGCAGCCTGCCGGCGGGTGCCGCATCCGCCATGCGCGAGGTACGGGCCACCCTCTGCCTGTCGGCGCGCCATGGGGGGCCCGGCAGCACGCGGGCGCTCGCGATGCTGGGCCGCCGCATCGACGCCCACCTCGACGACCTGATGACCGGGACCGGTATCTAGGCCGTCAGGCCGTCGCCGCGCAGCACCAGAAGCCCGGTGGCGGGTCGCATGACGATGTGCCGGTGGCGGCCCAGGGCCTCGCCGTCGGCCTGCAGGGCCACGCCGTCGCCATCGTCGACGACGATGGACTCGGTGGCCATGCCGTGGGCCACCCGCGACGACCCCAGATGCCAGGCACCGGTGAACGCACCGGCCGCGGCGACGGCCGGGCCGCCCAGCCCGCGCGACACCGCCCCCAGCCAGCCCAGCGCGCCCTCGTGCCCGGCATCGGGGATGAGGTCAAAGGGGCGGCTGCGGAAGTACGCATACGGACGGGTGCAGGCAACGCTGATGGAGGCCAGGGGGAAGGGCGTGCCGCCGTCGATGGCCACGCGCATCAGCGGCCTGCGCCACTGGCGGGCGGCGGCTAGCGCCGTGGCGCTGGCGAACCAGGCCTGTCCCACGCGCTTCTTCCACTGCGGATGGCGCTCCACCAGGTCGGCGGCCTCGGCGTCGATCCCCACGCCGGCGTTGACGATGAAGAAGCGCTCCTCATCGCCGGCCTCGACGCGGCCGATGGTGACCTTGGCCGCGTCCTGGCCCTGCGCGAGGGCATCCACCAGCCGGTCGATCGCCAGGCGCGGCTGCATGGGCCACCCGATGGTGCGCGCGAACACGTTCGTGCTGCCGGTGGGCATGGGCGCGAGTGCGGCCCCGGTGCCCACCAGCGCGCCCGCGGCCTCGGCGGCGGTCCCGTCACCGCCCAGCGTCACCACGGTCAGCGCCTCGTGCTCCTGCGTGGCCAGCCGCGCCAGGTCGGCCGCGTGTCCGCGCTCCTGCGTGGTCAGCACCGCACGCACGCCGAACGGTGCCAGTTGCGCCTCGGCGTACTCGGTCAGCCCGGGCTGGGCAGCGGTGGACCGCGGGTTGACGAGGATCGCGATCGGGTGGTCCGCCGCGTGGCGGGGTTCGCTCATGCGTCCCCGGTCAGGGCCTGCTCGAGGCGCGCGAGGAATGCCGCGATGAGGAGGTCGATGGTGTCCGGGCGCTCCAGTTGCGGAACGTGCGCCGTGCCGGCGATGACCGCCAGCGAGGAATCGGGCAGCTCATCCGCGAGCTCCTCGGATAACCAGGTGGGCACCAGCGGGTCCTCCTCGCCGCTCACCACGAGGGCGGGAGCACCGAGGTCGCCCAGCCGTCCGCGCAGGTCGTGCTCGCGCGCGGACACGTAGTCGGCGCGGAGGCTCTCCGGACCCATCGCGATGACGGAGTTCGTGCCACGTCGGATCAGATCCGGCTCATGGTGCAGCCACGACTGCTCCACCATGCGCGCGCATTCGGCTTCGAAGTCCAGGTCGATGCGTTCGATGGCGTCGTCCGGGACCGGCAGCCGGGCCCCGGTGGACACCAGCACGAGGCCGGCCGCCAGATCCGGGCGGGCGAGCGCCACCCGCAGGGCCACGGCGCCGCCCAGCGAGTGGCCCACCATCACCAGCGGCCCTGGCACGCCCTCCATCTCGGCGATGACCCAGTCGGCCATGGCCGCAGTGCCGTGCAGGGGTGCGCCATCCGGGTGGCCCGGGAGGGCCACCGCCAGGGCGCCCTCGAAGCGGGCGAGCTGAGGGCCCCACGATGCCGGCGTGCGGCCGGCGCCGTGGATGAACACGGGACGGGGCGCGTCTATTGCTGCTGCTCCTGCACGCGGATCATGGTAGCGACGTCGTTGGTACCCTCACCGGCCGTGGCTCCGCTCCTGCTCGCCGTGGATTTCGACGGCACCATCACCCTGCGCGACACCCTGCACGTCATCGTGGACGAGCACGGGCGCAGGGGCGTGTGGGACGAACTCGAGCCCGATCTCCGCGCCGGGCGCATCACGATCGAGCAGGCGATGGCCGAGCAGTTCCGCACCGTCCGTGCCACGCCCGGCGAGATCGCCGAGCTGGTGCGCGAGCGCGCGGGGGTACGCCCGGGTTTCGCCGATCTCGTGGCCTACGCCGAACGCGCCGGTCACCACCTCGTGGTGATGTCCGCGGGCTTCCGGTCGGTGATCGACCTGGTGCTGGGCGACATGGGGCTGGGGCACCTGGAGGTGGTCTCGAACGAGGCCCTGTTCTCGGCCGATGGCTGCACCCTGGTGTTCTCGGACGATCGTGGCGAGGTGTGCGGGCTGTGCGACCGCCGGTGCAAGAGGCACGCGGTGCGCACGCGCCACGATGGCGAGCCGGTCATCTACGTGGGCGACGGCATCAGCGACCGCTGCGTGTCGGGGATCGCCGACCTGGTGTTCGCACGCGCGGGCCTGGCGGAGTGGCTCGATGAGCAGGGCCGGGAGTACGTCCCGTTCGACGACTTCCATCAGGTCGTGAGCGGCGTGAGGGCCTTCGAGGCCGGGGAGAGGGCCGCAGCATGAGTGGCTGGAAGCCCGTGGGGCCCGCGTCCGGATGGACGTCCATGGAGGAACGCGTGCTGGCGCGCTGGCGGGAGGGCGATGTGTTCCGGCGCAGCGTGGAGATGCGCCGCGGCGCCGACCCGTACGTGTTCTACGAAGGGCCACCCACGGCCAACGGACGCCCGGGGTCCCACCACGTGCTGTCGCGGGTGTTCAAGGACATCTTCCCTCGCTTCCACACCATGCGGGGCCGCTACGTCGAGCGCAAGGCGGGGTGGGACTGCCACGGCCTGCCCGTGGAGCTCGAGGTGGAGAAGCAGCTGGGCATCAGCGGCAAGCCGGAGATCGAGGCATTCGGCATCGCCGAGTTCAATGCCCGCTGCCGCGAGTCGGTGGGCGAGTACCTGGACGAGTGGGAGCGCCTCACCGAGCGCATCGGGTTCTGGGTGGACACCTCCGAGGCCTACCGCACCATGGACACCGACTACGTCGAGAGCGTGTGGTGGAGCCTCGCCACCCTCTTTGACGCCGGCCGCGTGTACGAGTCGGACAAGGTGGTGCCGTACTGCCCGCGCTGCGGCACGGCGCTGAGCAGCCACGAGGTCGCGCAGGGGTACAAGGACGTCACGGACCCGTCCATCTACGTGAAGTTCCCCACCGGCGACGGATTGTCCCTGCTGGTGTGGACCACGACCCCGTGGACACTCCCCGCCAACCAGGCCGCGGCCATCAACCCGTCGGTGGACTACGCGGTGGTGGTTGCCGGTGACGAGCGGCTGGTGATGGCCGAGGCCCTCGTGCCCGCGGTGATGGGTGACGACGCGGTGATCGAGCGGGTGATGCCCGCATCGGAGCTCGCGGGGATGGAGTACGCGCCACCGTTCGACCTCATCCCGGGGCGTCATGTGGTGGTGATGAGCGACTTCGTCACCACCGAGGACGGCACGGGCATCGTGCACATCGCCCCGGCATTCGGCGAGGACGACATGGGCGCCGCGCGCGAGCACGGCCTGGATGCCCCCAACCCGGTGGACCGCCAGGGGCTCTTCAGCGCGACGGTCCCGCTGGCCGAGGGGCAGTTCGTGAAGGATGCCGACCGTCTGCTGATCGACGACCTCACCACCCGCGGGCGCGTGCTGCGCGAGAAGCCGTATGAGCACTCCTACCCCCACTGCTGGCGGTGCTCGACCCCCCTGCTCTACTACGCCAAGCCGTCCTGGTACATCCGCACCACCGAGGTGCGTGATCGCATGCTCGAGTTGAACGCCTCTGTCGGATGGCACCCGGAGCACGTGCGCGACGGCCGGTTCGGCCGGTGGCTCGAGGGCAACATCGACTGGGCCATCTCGCGCGAGCGCTACTGGGGCACCCCGCTTCCGTTCTGGCGCTGCGGCGACTGCAACGAGGTGACGGCCATCGGTTCGTTCGCGCAGCTGCGCGAACGGGCCACGGTGGAGGTGCCGGACGATCTGGACCCGCATCGCCCCTGGGTGGATGACATCCCGGTGCGCTGCCCGTGCGGCGGCACGGCCCACCGGGTCCCCGAGGTCGCCGACGTGTGGTTCGACTCCGGCGCCATGCCCTTCGCGCAGCACCACCACCCGTTCGGGGGGCCCGATGACCTCTCGGGCCGGTTCCCCGCGGACTTCGTGTGCGAGGCACTCGACCAGACGCGCGGCTGGTTCTACTCGCTGCTGGCGGAGGGCACGCTGCTCTTCGACGAGGCCCCGTACCGCAACGTGGTGTGCCTGGGGCTCATCCTCGATGCCGACGGCCAGAAGATGAGCAAGTCCAAGGGCAATGTGGTGGAGCCGTGGACGGTCATCGACCACGCGGGGGCGGATGCGTTCCGCTGGTACCTGTTCACCGCCCAGAGCCCGTGGGAGTCGTTCCGGTTCAGTCTGGACGTGGTGGATGAGACCCGCCGCAGGTTCTTGTTCACGCTGTGGAACACCTATGCGTTCCTGGTCACCTATGCGTCGCTGCCCGATGGCTGGAGCCCCGGCGACGCTTCCCCGCCCGTGGATGAGCGCCCCGCGATGGACCGGTGGGCGCTCTCGCGCCTGGACGCCACGGTGGAGCACGTCACGGCGCGGCTGGTCGACTACGACCCCACGGCGGCGGGCCGCGCGCTCGAGGACCTCGTTGATGATCTCTCCAACTGGTACGTGCGCACCTCGCGCCGCCGCTTCTGGCGCAGTGATGACCGCGCGGACACCGCGGCGGCATTCGCCACGCTGCATGAGTGCCTCACCACCATCGCGCTGCTGGTGGCGCCCTTCTGCCCGTTCGTGGCGGATGAGATGTGGGACAACCTCGTGGCCGTGCACGATTCGTCCGCTGCGCCGAGCGTCCACCTGGCGGACTGGCCGGCCCCCGGTGGCCGTCGCGATGAGGACCTGGAGCAGGCGATGGCGGCGGCCATGGAGGCCACGACCCTCGGCCGCTCGGCCCGCAAGGAGGCCAAGCTGAAGGTGCGCCAGCCGCTGGCCGAGGCCGTCATCGCATGCCCGCCCGCAACAGCACGGGCGCTGGAGGGCCTCTCGGGAATCGTGGCGGAGGAGCTGAACGTGCGCGCCGTGCGGTTCGTCACCGACGCCGGCGGGCTGGTGGAGGTCAGCCTCAAGCCCAATTACCGCACGCTGGGCCCGCGCATGGGCAAGGAGATGCCCGCAATGGCCCAGACGGTGGCCGCGCTGGATGCCACGGCCGCCGTGACGGCCCTCGATGCCGGGCAGTCCGTGACGGTGAGCGTGAACGGCGTCGAGCAGGTGCTGCACGATGAGGACCTGCTGCGCGAGGTGCGCCCCACCGAGGGCTACGCCGTTGCGGAGGGCGGCGCGCTGGCCGTGGGCTTGGCCACCGACATCACCCCCGAGCTGGAGATGGAGGGCCTGGCGCGCGACCTGGTGCGGGCCATCCAGACCGCCCGCCGCGCCGCCGACCTGAAGGTGGAGGATCGCATCGTGCTGCACCTCGATGGGTCGGCCCGCATCCGCGAGGCCATCGATGCCCATCGGGAGTGGATTGCCGGCGAGGTGCTGGCCACCGACCTCACCGTGGGCCACGGGGTGCCGTTCACCCCCCTGCACCGCGAGGATGGCGAGCTCGATGCCGAGCCGGTTGCAATCTCCTTATCGCTCGCATAAGAATTCCCTCTACATGAGCACCTTCGCGCTTCCCTCCCGTACCCCCGCGGCCGTGCATCCGTGGGCGCCCCGCTTCGCGCAGGCCATCACGGGCCTGCTGTGCCTCGAGGCCGTGCTGTTCCAGACACCGGCCGTGGTGGCGGTGGCCGCTGCCCTGATCGTCCTCGCGCTGATCGGCCCCCGCTGGTCACCCGTGGCCTATCTCTTCGCCCTGCTCCCCGTGAAGCCCGCGGAACTCGAGCCTTCGCGTCCGGTCCGGTTCGCCCAGTGGATGGCCCTGGTCATGCTGGCCGCAGCCATCGTGCTGCTCTACGCGGGGGCACCCACCGCCGGCTGGATCCTCACCGGCATGGTGGCCGTCGTGGCGCTCTTCTCCGCCATCAGCGGCATCTGCGTGGGGTGCATCGCCTGGAAGCAGATCGCCCGGCGCGCCGGCTCGGCGCACGACCTGAAGAGCGCCTTCGGCCTGTCCGGCACGGGTCCGTGGCTGCTCGTGGTGACGGCCGACAACTGCCCGCGGTGCGGGCCGGCCAAGGCCGCCATCCACGACGCCGCCCGCGGGCATGAGATCGTGGACGTCGACCTGGACGAGCACCCCGAGGCCGGGGCGCTGCCCATCTGGAGCGTGCCCGCGGGCATTGTCATCGGCCCATCGGGCGAGGTGGGGATGGTGAAGACCGGCCGCATCGGCGCCGTGGAGGCCGCCGAGCTGGTCAGCGCCCTGGCCCCCTAGCCGGTCTTCTCGCGGATCTTGACCGACAGGTCCACGTCACCGCGCACGCGCTTCCAGCACTCGGCGGGGTCCACGCCGGCCTTCTCGCAGATCTCCTCGAGGCGCTTGAGCAGCCGGACGTCCGGCAGGAGCATCCCCACCACCTCGCCATCGGCGATCGTCAGGTCCACTCCGTCCTCGCCGTCCACGGCGCGCAGTTCCATCTTCGCGAATGGCTGCACCGTGCGCAGGCTGAAGTACATGGGGGGCATGGGCTGGTCGGTCATGTCGTCTCCGGCTCGACGGTTTCGTGCCTGGCACCGGGGTGCGGCCCGGAAAGGGTAGTCAGGGCAGGTGCCGCGACAGCATCCTGCGGATCTTCTTCTCCGATGGCGTGCCGGTGAGGCGCGCAACCTCCTGCCCCTCGCGGAACAGGATGAGGGTGGGCAGCGAGAGCACCGCGTGGCGGGCTGCGGCGATCGGGTTGGCGTCCACGTCCAGCGCTGCCACGGCCAGCCGGCCCTCCATCTCGCGGGCGAGTGCCTCGACCACCGGCGAGAGCCTCTCGCACGGCACGCACCACGGTGCCCAGAAGTCCACCAGCACCGGAACCGCACCGCTCACGTGCGCGGTGAAGCCGGAGTCATCCAGCGCCGGCACGCCCGGGGCCTGGGTCAGGGGTTGATCTCCACGGGCATTCCCACGGCCACGTCCTCGTAGAGCTCCTCCACCTCGGGGATGTGCATGCGCAGGCAGCCGTGGCTGGCTGCGCTGCCGATGGAGTAGTCGGCGTAAGTGCCATGGATGCCGATCGCGGGCGCCGAGGTGCCGATCCAGCGGGTGCCCAGCGGGTTGCCCTCACCGGGCGGGATCGGCCCGAGCCCCTCGGCCCACGGGGAGTCGGGCGGCTTCCACGTGGGGTTCTTCTCCTTCGTCACGATCTTGTAGGTGCCGGTGGGGGTGGGGTACTGCGTGGTGCCCACGGCCACGCGGTAGGTCTTCTTCTTCTTCCCATCGCGGTACAGCGTGAGGGTGCGCGCCGACAGGTCCACCTGGATCTTCCCCACGAGCGCCCGCAGGGTGCGGGCGTCCACCCTGCCGTTCACCGGCAGCGTGTGCTTCTTCTGGTACTTCTCGACGGCGGTCACCGTCTTGGCGTCGTACTTCCCGGTGGAACCGCCCTTCCACACCCCGGCCTGGCCCAGCCGCTCCTGCAGTTGCGTCACATCCGCGCCGATCGCGCCCTTCATCAGCTGGGACGCGCCGAACTCCGATGAGGTGTCCACGAAGGAGGTGAACTGCTTGCGGGCCACGTTGCCGCCGGGGTCGCGTACCCACACCGAGATCGTGTTCTGGCCCTCGGCCAGCTTGCCCGGGAACAGCGCGAACGTGTTGCCGTTGATCGTGAGGCTGGGCGGGTTGCCGCCCGACGCGGGCACATCGGCGGTGGCCTTCTTGCCGCCCACGGCGTCGCGGCCACGCAGAATGGGGATCTGGCGCCCGTTGATCTTCGCGCCGAAGAGCAGATCGCGCGGCTTGTCGCCCCCCACGCGTCCGTAGATGATCGGCTCCGCCGTGGTGGTCAGCTTGATCAACTGCTTCGTGCCGGACAGCGACAGCGTCGGCACCTTGGTGTCCACGATCACGCGCTTCTTCTTCGTGGTCGTGTTGCCCGCGGGGTCTGTCGCCGTGACGGTCACCGCGCTCCGGCCCTCCGGCAGCCGCGCAGTGGCCGACCATGCCCCGCCGGTGCCGTCCGCCCGGGTCGTGACCTCGCCGCCCTTCCAGGTGATCGCCACCGTGCTGCCCTGCTGGGTGGTTCCGGCGAACACAACATCATGCGTGGTGCTGCCGCCGAGCGCCGGCTTGTCCACCGCAAGTTCCGGTGGGGTGGTGTCCACGGTGAACTCCCACTCGGCGGATGCCCCCCGCGAGAACAGGTTGCTCGCGGAGTAGGACACCGACATCACGTGACGGCCGTCGGCCAGGTCCGGGGCGTTGATGACCAGGCCATCGCCGGCGCCTCCCACAGAGCCGGTGATGTCCGTGCCGTCCAGCGTCACGCGCAGGTCGGACATCGCACCCGATGTCGTGCCGACCACGATCGGCAGCGTGCCCGGGTTGATCGATCCCCCCGCGCGGGGCTGCAGCGGGTCCACCACCGGGCGGGTCGTCCACTCGACGACCAGGAATGCCGCGACCAGTCCGAGCGCGACGATCCCGGTCACGATCACCGTGACAAGCCCGCTCCGTGTGCCGAGTACCCGCATGCCCCCCATGGCCCGTCTGACGCGGTCGCAACCTAGCATCCGTCACACGCGTCATCCTGACCGGATGGGCGGGTCGCAACACCGCGCCACATGCGGCAATCCGGGAGGCCGCGACCTCAGTCCGCCAGGTGGCGCATGAGCGCCAGGACCCCCCCGGTTCCCGGCACGGTGGCATCCGCCGCGCACCGCACCACGGGGTCCACCTCGGGGCCGTCCGCCACCACGCACCAGGCGTCGTCCAGTTCCCCCTGCGCGTGCATGCGCCGCATCTCACGCCAGGCATCGGCGTCCGTGTGGTCGTCGCCCACGTAGAGGATCCGCCGCGCGCCGGATTCCCGCGCGATGGCCCGGAGCGCCGTGCCCTTGTCCACGTCGACGTCGGGCAGCAGTTCCAGGATCATCTTCCCGTCGCGCGTCCGCAGGCCGTGCGCCACTGCGGCGGGGCGGATCTGGGCCCGCAGCCATTCCCCGGCGGCACGCGGGTCGCGCGCCTCGCGGTAGTGCAGGCTCACCGATGCCCCTTTGTCCTCCACCCACGCGCCTTGCGTGGCGAGCGCGTCCCGGTCCAGTGCGTTCACGAACGCGCGCAGGTGGGCCACGGGCGCCGCGGCCTCGGGCACCATGTGGGGGTCGTGCCCCGCCGCCGCCACCTCCAGCCCGTGGTTCCCTCCCCGCGCGATGCCGGAGACCGGCACCATGCGCTCCACGTCCGCCATCGCCCGCCCGCTGATGGCCCCCACCAGCAGGTAACGGTCCGTCAGCACCGACAGCAGGTCGAGGGCCTCGGCGGGCACGCGGGCATCGGCGGCATTCGGCACGATCGGGGCGAGCACGCCGTCGATGTCGAACAGCAGGCCGGTGCGCGCGCCGTCCCCGCGCGCGGCAGCGGCAATGCCGAGCACCTGTGCATCGAGGGGAGCCACCACGCCCGGTCACGCTAACACGGGCGCGGTGTCGCCCCCGGTCGTCCGCCTGCTCGTGGTGGGTCTGGCGGGAGGCGCGTTCTCGGGCCTCCTGGGCGTGGGCGGCGGCGCCGTCATCGTTCCCCTGCTCATGGCCCTTGCGTGGATGGACGCCCGCCACGCCACCGCGACCTCCCTGGCCTCCATCGCCATCATCGCCGTGTGGGGGGTGGCCAGCTACGCCGCGCTCGGGAATGTCGACTGGCTGCTCGCGATGGTGGTGGGAATCCCCGCCCTCGCCGGAACGCTCATCGGGGTCCGGTTGCGGGCCCGGGTGTCCACGCAGGTCATCGCCCGCGCGTTCGCCGTGCTGCTGCTGGCCTCCGCCATCGCCCTGGTGGTGGCGCATTGACCCCCTACGTCATCGCCGCGCTCGTCGGCGTGGTCGCGGGCGTCGTGGCGGCCCTCACCGGCGTGGGCGGGGGCATCCTGTTCGTGCCGGCGCTCACCCTGGCGCTCGGGCTGCCGCAGGTGACCGCCGAGGGCACGTCGCTGCTCGCCATCATCCCGGTGGCGCTGCTCGCCACGTTCCTGCAGCGGCGCAGTGGCGAGGTCCACCTGCGGGCCGCGGTGCTCGTGGGCATCGGCGCCATCCCGGCGGCCATCGCCGCGGCCATCGCCGCCCACTACCTGCCGGAACTCGCCCTGAGGGTGGTGTTCGCCCTACTGATGGTCGTCATCGCCGTCCGGGTGTGGATGTCCACCTCCTCTTCCGGGTGATGCCGCACGGCCCGCGCAGGTGTAAATTCCGCGAGCCAGTCCCCCATCATCAGACCCACAACGGAATACGGAGCAGGTTGACCATGATCACCACTCCCGTCGAGATGCCGGAGCCCCCCATCCGGCGGCCGCGTGGCCGCCCCCGCGACCCGCGCGTGGAGGGCGTCGTGCTTGGCGCCACCCGGGCGCTATTGCTGGAGCGCGGCTTCGGGCGCCTCACCATCGCCGCGGTGGCCGAGTCGGCCGGCGTCGGCAAGGGCACCATCTACCTGCGGTGGCCCGACAAGCAGTCACTGGTGGTGTCGGCCCTGGCCGAGGTGTGGGAGCCCATCGCCGAGCCGGACACCGGCAACCTGCGCGACGACCTCCTCGCCATCACCCGTGTGGTGAGCATCAATCTCAACGGCGTTCCGGGGAAGCTGCTCGCCGCCGTCGTGGGTGAGATGCCGCGTTATCCTGGCCTCCACGCGCTGTGGATGAACGACGTCCTGGCGCCCTGGACGCGGGTCATCGTGGCCGTGCTGCAGCGCGGCATCGACCGTGGCGAGATGCGTCCCGGCATCGACTCCGCGGTGGCCGTGGAGTCCCTCATCGGCCCCATCCTCTCCACCAGCACCATGCGCGGTCGCCGCATCACTCCGAAGCAGAACGCGGCGTTCGTGGACATCTTTCTGCGCGGGGTCGCCCCGTAGGGAACGACCGCGGCCCGCGCGGCTAGGGGATGATCAGCGCGCGGGCAGCGTCCGCGCACACGTCCAGCATGGGCTGCGCCGCGATGGCCAGCCCGACGATGGCCACGGCGCCGGTCACGGCCACGGCTGCCACGGCGGGCGGCACGCGCAGGCGCCGCACAGTGCTGCGGTCGTCGGCGGGCGGGCCCCACATCACGATCACCACGCGCAGGTAGTAGACCACGCTGATCACGCTGGCCACGGCGCCCACGATCGCCAGCCACGTCATTCCGGCGTCCACGGCCGATCCGAACAGCAGGAACTTGCCCACGAACCCGGCGAAGGGCGGGAACCCGGCCAGCGACACCATCGCGAGGGTCATCACCACCCCGGCCCACGGGCGCGCGCGCCCGTACCCGGCCATGGCCGTCAATTGGTCGCCATCCTCCACCTCGCGCTCGCGCAGGATGACGATGGCGAACGCCGCCAGGGTCATCGCCACGTAGGCGAACAGGTAGTAGATGAGCGCCTCGGCGCCCGCGGTGGTGCCGACGGCCACCCCGATCAGCAGGTATCCCGCCTGGGCGATGCTGGACCACGCCAGCATGCGCTTGACGTTGTCCTGCAGCAGTGCGCCAACGTTGCCCACCACCATGGTGGCCACCGCCAACGCGCCGATGAGGCCGCGCCAGTCTCCGGATGCCTGCGAGGTGGCGCCGGTGAACAGCAGCAGGAACGCGCCCATGGCGGCGGCCTTGGTGCCGGTGCCCATGAAGGCCGTCACCGGGGTGGGCGCACCCTGGTACACGTCGGGCGTCCACATGTGGAAGGGCACGGCACTCGCCTTGAAGCCCAGCGCCACCACGATCAGCACGATCGCCGCGATCAGCAGGGGATCGGATGCCAGCCCGCCCACCGAGTCGAGGCGCGTCGCGATGCCCGCCAGCGAGGTCGTGCCGGTCACGCCGTAGAGCAGGGCGAACCCGTACACCAGCAGCGCGGTGCCGATTGAGCCGGTGATCAGGTACTTCAGCCCGCTCTCCAGCGACCGCTCGCGCGCCACCTCCATGGCGCACAGGATGTACAGCGATACCGACAGCAGTTCGATGCCGATGAACAGGGTGATCAGGTCGCCGCTCATCACGGTGAGCATCATCCCGGTGGCGGCCGCCAGCACCAGCCCGGTGAACTCCCTCCGGCGTCCTGCGGCGGCGGGCTCGCCCCACCCCAGCAGCAGCGTGGCCAGGGCCGCGATCATGATGACCCAGGTCATCAGCAGCCCGAAGCGGTCGATGCGGAGCTCGCCGTTGAAGGCCACCTGGCGCTCGCCCCACTGGGTGACGGTGATGGCGAGGGTGGCGACGATGCCGGCAATGCCGATGGCCTCGGGCAGGCGCCGCGCGGAGGCCGGTAGCGGGACCACGGCCAGCACGATCGCCGCCACGGTCACGGCCGCCATCACGTACAGGGTGAGTGCCGCTCCGGCGTTCACGGGCGCTCCGCGGGGTCGGTGGCCGGGGTCATCGCGGCGCGCGCGGGCAGCACGCCGATCTGCTCCACCGGGCGGCCCTCGGCCACCTGGGCCGGGGCCAGAGCCAGGTCGGTGCTGGCACGGGTGGCCCCCACCAGGCTGCCGGGCCACAGGGCGATCCACACCATCATCAGGATCAGGGGCACCAGGATGATCGCGTCGCGCGCGCCCATCTCCGCCGCACGCCCGTCGTCCGTCACGCCGCGCACCGGGCCGTTCATCGTGCCCTGATACATCCGCAGCATGTAGACCGCGGCATAGATGACGCCCAGCATGGCGATCACCGCCATCCATGCGTACTGGTCGAACACGCCGCCGAGGATGAAGAACTCGCCCACGAAGGCGTTGGACCCGGGCAGGGCGAGGGCCGCCATGGTCACGAACAGGAAGGCCACGGCCAGGCGCGGCGCGCCCTTGGCCAGCCCGCCCAGGCGGTCCATGTCGCCGGTGCCCGTTCCCCGGCTGATCATCATGACCACGGCGAATGCCGCGGCGGCCACGATGCCGTGGTTGATCATCTGCAGCACCGCACCCTGTGCCGCCATGCGGTCGATCACGATGATGCCCAGCACGATGAAGCCCAGGTGGGCCACGCTGGAGTAGCCCACCAGCAGGCGCATGGTGGGAGCCCGCCAGGCAAGCAGCGACCCGTACACGATCCCGATCAGCGCCAGGATGGCCACGGGGATCAGGAGGTTCCCGATGCCCTCGGGGAACACCGGCACGCCGATGCGCAGCAGGCCGTACACGCCCGCCTTGCTCATCACGGCGGCCAGGAGGATGGTCACCACGATCGGCGCCTGCGAGTACGCGCGCGGCAGCCACCCGTGGAACGGCCAGAGGGGGATCTTGATGGCGAAGGCGATCAGGAACCCGGCCAGCAGGAGCGTGCTGGTGGCCTCTCCGAAGGCCACGCCCTGCATGTCGCGGATGAGGAAGCTCAGCTCGCCCGTGGCGTCCATGGCGGTCAGCGCGGTGGCGATGATGGCCACCAGCATCAGCAGCGATCCGGCCATCGTGTAGACCACGAAGATCATCCCGGTGCCACGCCGGTCGTCCCCGCCCCAGTTCCAGATGAGCAGCGCGAACGGGATGAGCATGAACTCCCAGAACACGTAGAAGAGGATCAGGTCGCCCGCGGTGAACAGGCCAAGCAGGGCGGCCTGGGCCAGCATGATCAGCGCCAGGAAGGCCGGTCCACGGCGCTCGGGCAGCCGCTGGCATGCGGCGATGGTGCCCAGCGTGAAGATCACGGTGGTCAGGAGCACCAGCCAGAGCGAGATGCCGTCCACCCCCACGTCCCACGACACGCCGGCGGCGGGGATCCAGTCCAGGTGATCCACCTGCTGCATCACGGCCATGTCGCGGTCGAACAGCGCCACCACGATGATCGAGATGGCCAGCGTGGCAAGCGAGCCGATCAGCGCCACGCCGCGCGCCGCCCGCCGCTCGCGGGCGGGCAGCACGCCCAGCACCACGGCCGCGGCGAGGGGAACGAGGATGAGCAGGCTCACCCAGGGCATCAGGAGCCCCCTGCCGCGATCAGCGCGGCAACGATGCCCGCCAGCGCGATGCCCAGCACCATCCAGAAGGCGTAGGCGCGCACCATCCCGCTCTGGGACGACCTCACCAGGCGTGCCGCGCCGCGCACGAATGCCACGGTTCCGGTGATGATGCCCTGCGGCCCCGCGGGCTCCACGCGGGTCAGCATCACGTCGGCCATCTCGCGGCCGGGCTCCACGAACACGTCGTCGTAGGCCTCATCGAACCGCCAGGCGTCGTCCATCACGGCGCGCGGGCCGCGTGCGATGGCGGCCAGCCGGATGCGCCGCTCGGGGTCGGCCCCGAACAGCCACCAGGCCAGTCCGATGCCGCCCAGCGCCATCACCACCGATACGATGATGGTCACCACCTCGGTGGCGTGCGTGGGCTCGACGATGGCCGGTCCCTCGCCGGTGACCGGCAGGAGCCAGTCGCTGATCTCGGTCCATCCGAAGGGCAGCTGCAGCCATCCGCCCACGATGCTCAGGATCCCCAGCACCACCACGGGCACGGACATCCACCACCGCGAGGGGTGGGGTGCCGGCTGGTAGCCGCCCGCGGGCTCGGGCCCGAAGAACGCGCGGAACAGCAGGCGGAACATGTAGAGCGCGGTCAGGAACGCGCCGATGATGCCCACCACCCAGCAGAACACCCCGATCGCGCCGCCGTTCAGGGCGCTTGCCAGCACGTCGTCCTTGGCGAAGAAGCCCGCGAACCCGGGCACGCCGGCGATGGCCAGGCAGCCCGCGCCCATACCGAAGTAGGCCACCCGCAGGTACTTCCGCAGGCCCCCCATGCGGTCCAGGCTCTGCTCATCGTGCAGCGCGTGGATGACCACGCCGGCCGCCAGGAACAGCGCCGCCTTGTAGAAGGCGTGGGCCATCAGCATGAACATTCCGCTGGCGTAGGCGCCCAGGCCAACGGCCATGATCATGTAGCCCACCTGGCTCACCGTGGACCATGCGAGCACGCGCTTGATGTCCACCTGCTGCAGGGCCACGGTGGCCGCCATCAGCAGGGTGATTGCACCCACCACGGCCACGATGTCGCCCGCCAGCCACGAGAGGTCGAAGAACGCGTGGCAGCGCACGATCAGGTACACGCCGGCCGTCACCATGGTGGCCGCGTGGATCAGGGCGCTCACCGGGGTGGGCCCCTCCATGGCATCCGGCAGCCATGTGTGCAGCGGAACCTGGGCGCTCTTGGCCGCGGCGCCCACGAACAGCAGCAGGCAGATGGCCAGCACGGTCCCCGAGTTCGCCCCCAGGCCGGACGCCCCGGCGAACGCCTCGCCGTAGTCCAGCGTGCCCAGTTCGCGCAGGATCAGGAACGCCGCCAGCACCAGGCCCACATCGCCGATCACGTTGATGACGAAGGCCTTCTTGGCGGCGGCCACGGCGGCGGGCCTCTCGTACCAGAAGCCGATCAGCAGGTACGACGCCAACCCCACGAACGCCCAGCCGACGATGAGGAAGAAGAAGTTGCCGGCCAGCACCAGCAGCAGCATCGAGAACACGAACAGGTTCATGCTCGCGAAGAACCGGCGGTAGTCGCGGTCGCGCTCCATGTACTCGGCCGAGTACAGGTGGATCAGGAATCCCACACCGGTGATGATCAGCATCATCATCACGCTGAGCGGGTCCACCAGGATCGACAGGTCCACGTCGGTGCCGGCGATGGAGATCCACTCGAATGCGCTGGAGGTGAACGACCGGTCGTCCGCGGCATTCCCCAGCAGGCCAACGAAAACGGCCACCGACAGCGCGAAGCTGATGAGGATGCTGCCGATGCCCAGCAGGCGGGTGACCGCGTGCGGCGGCTCGCCCGGCCACCCGGCCAGCACGATCCCGCTGATCAGCGGCACTACAAGGACGATCCACGCAAGCGCGGTGGCCACGGCCTCAGCCCCTCATGGACGACATCTCGTCCACGTCCAGTCGGGTGCGCGAGCGGAAGATGGCCACCACCAGCCCGAGGCCGATCACCACCTCCGCCGCCGCGACCACCATCACCACCAGGGCGAACACCTGGCCCGAGGGGTCATCCCACAGGCGCGAGAAGCCGATCAGCGACACGTTGCCGGCGTTCAGCATCAACTCCACGCTCAGCAGCAGCATCAGGGGGTTGCGGCGGCGCATCACGCCCACCAGCCCCAGCGCCAGCAGGGCAAGCGACAGCATCAGGTATGCCTCGATGGGCACGTTCACCGGCCGCCCTCCCCTTGCGCGGCGCTGCGCGCCAGGATCACCGCGCCCACGGCGGCCACCAGAAGGATGAGCGACGTCACCTCGAACGCCAGCAGGTGATCCGACAGGAAGGCATCGCCGATCGACGCGGGCGTGCCCACGTCGGTGGTGGCGGGCGCGGCCTCGGCCGGCGCGGAGGAGGAGTCCAGCACCGCCACGGCACCGAACGCGCCTAGGCCGATCACGCCCAGCCAGCCGATCACCTGCCAGCGGTCCAGGCGGTCGGGCGTGGTCACCTCGCCCCGCTCGCCCAGGTAGGCGATGACGAACAGGAACATCACCACGATGGCCCCGGCGTACACGATCACCTGCACCGCGGCGGCGAAGGGGGCAAGCAGCACGATGAACAGCAGCGCCACCGACAGCAGGGTGCCGATCAGGCTCACCGCTGCGCGGAAGGCGTCACGGAAGAACACCACCCCTGTGCCGAACCCCAGCGCGCCGATCGCCGCGACGGCGAAGGTGATTTTCTCACCCACCGAGTACCGCCGGGTCGTACGGGTCGAGGATGCGCATGCCGTGGCGCCCGGCCACGGCCATGGCGTGGTCGCTCTGCTCCGCCGTCACCGGGGGCAGCGGCGCCGAGGTATCCCTTACCTCGTCACACACCTCGCGCAGGAAGGCCTCCATCTCGTGCGGGGGCGACAGCGTGCACAGCAGGCGTGCAGGGCGCCCGCCCAGATTGCGGTAGGTGTGCGGGGCCCACGGGGCGATGGTGGTGCTCTCCAGGGGCCCCAGCACGGTGGCACGGCCCCCGGTGATCACGGTGATCTCGCCGTCCAGGCACATGTACTGCTCGGCGGCCTCATGGCTGTGCATGTGCAGCGGCCCGCCCCCGGGGCGCGAGGCGATCTCGGCGATCAGGAAGCCCCCGCCGGTGGTCTCGCTGGTCGCGTGGACGCGGAAGCCCTCGCCCATGAACAACATGGGCGTGCCCGGTGTCAGGGTGTCCACCGGCACTATGTGTCCGCCGCCGGGGAGGGGTCGCCGGGCACGTTGGGGTGCAGCGGCGGCTGCTTGGGCGCTGGCTCCAGCAGGACGTCCTTGGTGTAGATGAGGGCCTCACGGGTGTACTCGCTCAGTTCATACGAGTGCTCGAGGGTGATGGCGTCGAATGGGCACGCCACCTCGCAGTAGCCACAGAAGATGCAGCGGGCCATGTTGATCTCGTAGATGCGCGCGTAGCGCTCGCCGGCCGACACCCGGTTCTCCGGCGTGTTCTCCTCGGCCACCACGCGGATGCAGTCGGCCGGGCATGCGGCGGCGCACAGCGAGCAGCCCACGCACTTCTCCAGGCCGTTCTCGAACCGCCACAGCCGATGCCGGCCCCGGAACCGCGGGTACACCGGGGTCTTGTGCTCGGGGTACCCGATGGTCACGGGCGTCTTCAACAGGTTCCGGAAGGTGACGCCGAAGCCCTTGAGGGGATCGAGAACGCCCATCAGTTCGCGAACCCCAGTCCCAGCACGATGGCCGTCACCACGATGTTGGCCAGCGCCACGGGGATGAGCACCTTCCACCCTAACTTCATCAGCCGGTCATACCGGAAGCGGGGCAGGGTGGCGCGCACCCAGATGAACACGAACAGCAGGGCGGTGATCTTGATGCCCAGCCAGATGAAGCCCGGCAGCCAGGGTCCGTTGGGGCCGCCCAGGAACAGCGTGGCGGCGAAGGCCGAGATGACGATGAGCGCCACGTACTCGGCGGCCAGGAACATCGCGAACTTCACCGAGCCGTACTCGGTGTTGTAGCCCGAGATCAGCTCGCTCTCGGCCTCGCCCAGGTCGAACGGCACGCGGTTGGTCTCGGCGAACGCCGCGATCATGAACACCACGAAGGCCACCGGCTGCAGAAGGATGTACCAGAGGCCCCCCGACTGGTCATTGGCGATGTCCACCAGCGACAGGCTCTGGCTGATCATCACCACGCCCACGATCGACAGGCCCAGGGCCACCTCGTACGACACCAACTGCGCCGCGCCGCGCGCCGCGCCCAGGAACGAGTACTTGTTGCCGCTGGCCCATCCGCCCAATATCAGCCCGTACGCCCCCAGGCTGGACAGCGCCAGGAACACCAGCACGCCCACGTCAAGGTCGGTGCCGTACAGGGTGATGGTGTGGCCGAACCACTCGTGCACGCCGCCGTAGGGGATCAGCGACAGCGCGGCCACGGCCGCGATCACCGGGATCATCGGCGCCAGGCGGAACACCCAGCGGTTGGCGCCCGCCGGAGCGAAGTCCTCCTTGAAGGTCAGCTTGCCGATGTCGGCCAGCGGCTGCAGCAGTCCGAACGGTCCCGCGCGGTTGGGCCCCATGCGGGCCTGGAAGCGGCCGATCAGCTTGCGCTCGATCACCGTGAGTCCGGCGAACCCCGAGAACACCACGCCCACAACGACCACCGCCTGGATGATCATCGTGAGCACGGCCTCCTGCGCGGTCACGCGCCCACCTCCTCGCGTGCGGCGGCCGACACCACGGCGCGCACGGGGCCCCGGTCCTCGGGCAGCAGGCGGGCGGCGCCCGAGGACGGGTCGCCCACCATCAGATACACGGCCCCCTCGTGGAGGCGCGAGTCGATCTCCAGCGGCAGCACGGCCGTGCCCTCGGGCGTGGTCACGCGCACGCGGGCATCGGTGCGCACGCCCAGCCGTTCGGCCTCCGCGGGTGCCAGCGCCGCGCGCGATGGCTCGCGCACCGCCTCCAGGGCGTCGGACCGATGGGCCACCGCATCGCCGAACACCGGTGCGCACGGCACGATCAGCAGGCCATCACCCACGGGCTCGCGCGCGGGGGAGCCCGGATCCTGCGGCACGGCGGCGATCACCGCGCCCTCGCGGCCAATGGCGCGGTAGTCCAGCCCGGCGAAGGCCGCATGCTGCTCGGCCAGCCGCCGGAATGCCTGGGCCGGGGTGCGGTCGGGCACCGGGTTCCCGATCCGGTGGGTGATGCCCACGATCAACTCCCACGCGGCGGCAGCGCCTGCCGCCTCGCGCGCGCCGGGACGCAGCCGCTGCGCGCGGCCGGTCATGCTCACCAGTACGCCCTCGTCCTCCAGGGGGGCCAGCATGGGCAGCACCAGGGCGGCGCGGTCGGTCAGTCCCGTGCGATGCGTGGCCATCTCGATGATCGTGCCCGCGCGGTCCGCGGCTGCCGCCCAGCGGTCGCCCGCCGGCCCGGTGGTGGGGTCGGTGCCGATGGTGAGCAGGATGTCGATGTCGCCGGCCTCGAGTGCGCCCAGCAGGTCGCCGGCGGCGGGGATGCCCAGCGCGCGCAGCCCGGCACCGCTCACGTCGGCGCACATCTCGACCGCCCGCGCGCCCGGGGTGGCGGCCACCACCCGCGCGATGGCCTCGGCGGCCGCGGGTTCGGCGGCCAGATCGGCCTCATCCCACAGCACCACGGCGCGCTGGCTTCCCTGCAGGCGCTCGTTGATGACTGCGGCGGCATCCAGCAGGTGCCCCGGGGTGGTGCGGAGCGCCTCGCAGGATGCGTCGAGCGCCGTGGGGCGCGGCCCGATCACCGCCACATGCGCCCCGGCGCGCCGGGCCTTGCGGATGCGCAGCTCGGCCACCGGCTGCTGGGTGCATGGGTCGCCGCCCACCACCAGCACCACGTCGGCGCCGTCGATGTCGTCCATCTGTGCGCCCGGCAGCGCACGAATGGGCCCCAGCCCGTGGCCCGGGATCCCCGTACGGGCCACCATGGCCGGCGTGCCGCCGCCCACCCGGTCGGCCAGCTCGCCTGCCAGGAACCCCGTCTCCACGGTGACGGCGTCGCCCAGCAGGATCCCCACCCGGGCGCCACGCGCGCCCAGCAGCCCGGATGCCTCGGTCACCGCGCGCTCCAGCGGCACGTTCCTGCGACCCACCGCATCGGCCAGCACCGGCGCCTGCAGGCGGTCGGCGCTGCGCAGCGCCGGGTAGCCCCAGCGCCCGCGGTCGCAGATCCAGCCCTCCTCCACGGCCATGTTGGGCTCCGGGCGCCCGGTCAGGCGCTTCACCTCGCCCTCGCGCTCGGTGATCTCCAGGTTGCAGCCCATGGAGCAGCCCGCGCACACCGATGGGGTGTTCTTGATGTCCCACGGGCGGCTGACGAAGCGGTACGGGTTGCTGGTGAGCGCGCCCACCGGGCACAGGTCGATCGTGTTGCCGGTGAAGCGCCCCTCGTACGGGTCGCCGCTGAAGGTGGCGATCTCCGTGTGGTCGCCGCGCTCCTGGAAGGTCAGCTGGCCGTCCTCGGCCACCTCCTGGCTGAACCGCACGCAGCGGAAGCACGCGATGCAGCGCTCGCGGTCCAGTGCCACCAGCGGCGAGAGGTCCAGTGGCTTGGGGAAGTGCAGCTTCGGCTCCAGCGAACGCGTGCGGCCGGGCCCGAAGCGGAAGGTGCGGTCCTGCAGCGGGCACTCGCCGCCCTTGTCGCACACCGGGCAGTCCAGCGGGTGGTTGGCCAGCAGCAGCTCCAGCACGCCGTCCTGGGCGTCCTTCGCCACCTCGCTCTCGGTGTTCACCACCATGTCGGGCGCCACCGGGGTGGAGCAGGCGGTCTGCAGCCCGCGCATGCCCTCCACCTCCACCAGGCACATGCGGCATGCGCCGATGGGCGCGCCCAGGCGCGGCTCGTAGCAGAAGATGGGGATCTCGATGCCGGCGGCCTTCGCGGCGTCCACGAGCATGGTGCCCTTGGGTGCCCGCACCTCGCGGCCGTTGATGGTGAGGACGATCAGGCCGTCGTCGTGCTCAGCCAACGGGCTCCCCCATCATCGGCGCCGGGGCCGGCGAGCCGTGCTCGGCGACGTGCGCGAACTCCTCGGGGAACAGCTCCAGCGCGCTCTGCACGGGCATCACGGCACCGTCCGCCAGGGCGCACAGCGTGCGGCCCGAGATGCGCCCGAACAGGCTCTCGAGCATGCGGATGTCCTCGGCCCCGCGGCCCTCACCGGCCACCATGCGGCCGAGGATCCTCGCCAGCCAGCCGGTGCCCTCGCGGCACGGGGTGCACTTGCCGCACGACTCGTGCCGGTAGAACTGGGCCAGGCGGTGGCACGCGCGCACGATGCACTCGGAGTCATCCATCACGATGCATCCGCCGCTTCCCAGGAACGTGCCCACCCCGTTCAGCGACTCGTAGTCCAGCGGCACGTCCAGCGATCCCTCGCCGATCACCGGTACCGACGACCCGCCCGGCCACACGGCCTTCACGTGCCGCCCCGGCCGCAGCCCGCCCGCCATCGTGAAGATCAGCTCGCGCAGGGTGGTCTCGCCCAGCACCACCTCGTAGTTGCCCGGGCGCAGGACGTGGCCCGACACGGAGAAGATCTTGGTGCCGGGGCTCTTCTCGGGGCCCATCGACCCGTACCAGTCGGGTCCCCGGTGCATGATGGGCGGAAGCGCCGCCAGGGTCTCGACGTTGTTGATGAGCGTGGGGCACCCGTACAGGCCGGCCACCGCCGGGAACGGCGGCTTCAGGCGCGGCTGGCCGCGCTTGCCCTCCAGGCTCTCGAGCAGCGCCGTCTCCTCGCCGCAGATGTAGGCACCTGCCCCGCGGTACAGCGTGATGTCGAACGGGCGCCCCTCGCCCAGGGCGTCGGGGCCCAAGCGTCCGGCGCCCCGGGCCTCGGCCAGCGCGGCATCCAGCACCTTGGCCTGCGCCTCGTACTCACCGCGGATGTAGATGTACGCGCGCTCGCACTCCACCGCATGCGCGGCGATGGTGAGCCCCTCGATCAGCTGGAAGGGGTTCCGCTCGATGATCTCGCGGTCCTTGAAGGTGCCGGGCTCGCTCTCGTCCGCGTTGCACACGATGTACGTGGGCCGGCCGGTGTCCTTCGGCAGGAACGATGCCTTGCGCCCCATGGGGAATCCGGCACCACCCCGCCCGCGCAGGCCCGAGCGGTGGAACGCATACAGGGCGTCGTCGGGCGTGAGGGCCAGTGCGTCCTTCAGGCCCAGGTACCCACCGGCGCGCTCGTAGTCGGCGAGCGTGGTGAGCGGGGCACCGAACTCCCGGTGCCGGTACACGGAGTTCACCTGGGGCATCTAGCGCTCGTACCTCGCGGGGGCGGGCTGCTCGCGCAGGTCATCCACCAGGCACGTGGCGTCGGCCGGCTCCAGCGGGCCGATCTGCTCGCCCGAGTCGATCTGCAGGCACGGAGCGCGGTCGCACGCGCCGATGCACTGCACCTTGGCCAGCGTGAACATGCCGTCCTCCGTGGTGCCCTCGCCGTCCAGGCCCAGGTAGTCGGTCAGGTGGTCGAAGATCTCATCCGACCCGCGCAACATGCACGACAGCGTCACGCACACGTTGATGACCCGGCGCCCCACGGGCTCGATGTACAGGCGGTCGTAGAAGGTGGCCACGCTCTCCACGTAGGCCTGCGAGAAGCCCGTGGCCTCGGCAACGGCGGCCATGTCCTCCGCCGGCAGCCAGCCGCTCTCGCCCTGGGCGAACTTGAGCGCGGGCAGGATGAGGGACCGCGGGTCGGCGAACTCATGGCGCATGGGCGCCAGGTATTCCTCGATCTCGTGCGCGGTCACCGGTCCACGCCCCCCATCACCGGGTCCAGCGTGGCGACGATCGCGATGAGGTCAGCCAGGTAGTTGCCCTTGCATAGCGGGGCGGTGGCCTGCAGGTTCACGAACGAGGGGTCGCGCATGTGCACGCGGTGCGGCTTGGGGCCGCCGTCGCTCACCACGTAGCAGCCCATCTCCCCGCGCGGGCTCTCGATTGGCGCGTACGCCTCGCCCGCGGGGACCGTGAAGCCCTCGCTCACCAGCTTGAAGTGGTGGATCAGCGCCTCCATCGAGTACGCCAGCTCCTCGCGCGGGGGCAGCACCACCTTGCGGTCGTCGGCGATCACGCGCCCCTCGGGCATGCCGTCGATCACCTGCCGGATGATGCGCAGGCTCTCGCGCATCTCCTGCACGCGCACCAGGTACCGCGCGAAGCTGTCGCCCTCGGTGGCGGTGGGCACGTCGAACTCGAAGTGCTCGTACCCCGAGTACGGCGCCACCTTGCGCAGGTCGTAGGGCACGCCGGCCGCGCGCAGGGTGGGGCCGGTCACGCCGAGGGCCAGCAGCTCGCCCGCAGGCAGCACCCCGATGCCCTTCATCCGGTCCTTCCAGATGGGGTTGCCGGTCAGGAGCGCCTCGTATTCGTCGATGCGCTTCGGCATCTCGTCGGTGAACGCCCGCACCCGCTCGATGAACCCCGGGGGCAGGTCCTGCGCGCACCCGCCCACCTGGAAGTACCGGTGGTTCATGCGCTCGCCCGACACCATCTCGAACAGGTCCAGCAGCTGGTCGCGCTCGCGGTAGCAGTAGAAGAACACGCTCATGGCGCCGAGTTCCAGCCCCGAGGTGCCCAGCCACACCAGGTGGCTCGCCAGGCGGTTCATCTCGCCCAGAAGCACGCGGATCCACTCGGCACGCGAGGGCACCTCGATGCCCAGCAGCTTCTCCACCGACATCGTGTACGCCGTGATGTTGGCGAACGGCGCCAGGTAGTCCATGCGGGTGACCAGCGTGATGGCCTGCCACCAGGTCTTGTTCTCGCACTGCTTCTCGATGCCCGTGTGGAGGTAGCCGATCACCGGCGTGACCTCCTTCACCACCTCGCCGTCCAGCTCGACGATCAGCCGCAGCACGCCGTGGGTGCTGGGGTGGTTGGGGCCCAGGTTGATCAGCAGGGGCTGGCGCACGCCCGGCCGGGTGTCGGCCAGCATCTCGTTGGCCAGCGTGCGCTCGGCGGCCTCCTCCGGCGTGTAGGCCTCCACCCCGGCGATCACGCGCTCGGTGGGGGTGAGCGGCCGCTGCTCGCGCAGCGCACCCTCCATCGCCTCGCGGCTCTCGGCGGCGAGGGGGAAGTTCTCGGTGCGTGGGTCGGTGGTGCTCATCGTCACTCGGCGTCCGTGAACTGGACCTCTTCGCCACCGATCGGATAATCGCGGCGAAGCGGATGGCCCGACCAGTCGAGCGGGTTGAGGATGCGGCACAGATCCGGGTGCCCGGCGAAGTGCACGCCGAACTGGTCGTACACCTCGCGCTCCATCCAGTTGGCGCCCGGCCATACCGAGGTGACCGACTCGATCTCGGGCTCCAGCGCACCGGCCCATGCCCGCAGGCGCACGCGGCTGCCGGTCTGGATGCTGGCCAGGTGATAGGCCATGCGGAAGCGCCCGGGCTCGTCCGGGAAGTCCGCGCAGGTCACGTCGCTCAGCAGCGCGAACTGGCCGGGTCCGTCACGAAGGGCGCGACAGGCCTCGACGATCCGCTCCCTGCGCACCTCCACGGTCAGCTCGCCCACGTGCGTGAACTCCGCCACCACGGCGCCGGGGGTGACCGCCTCGATCTGTGCCGATACGTCGCTCACCCGGCATCACCCCGGCCCTCGGCGCGTGCCCGCGCCTCTGCCTCGGCGTCGGCTACCACGGGCTCCAAGACCGGAGGCTCGCCCGGCTGCTGCACGTCATGCCCGGCGGTCACCTCGCGCAGGGCCGCGAGCTCATCGGCGTGCTCGCGTTCCCACGCCAGGCGCTCGGCCCGGCGCTCGGCGATCAGCTGCGACGACGGAACCTGGCCGTTCACGCCGATCTTGCGGCGCAGCACGTCGATGCCCTCCATCAGACCCTCGGGGCGCGGCGGGCAGCCGGGCACGTACACGTCCACCGGCAGGATCTTGTCCACGCCCTGCACCACGGCGTAGTTGTTGAACACCCCGCCGGTGCTGGCGCAGGCCCCCATGCTGATGACCCACTTGGGCTCGAGCATCTGGTCGTAGATGTGGCGCACCACCGGGGCCATCTTCTGCGTCAGGCGCCCGGCCACGATCATCAGGTCGCTCTGGCGCGGCGTTCCGCGGAAGAACTCGGCGCCGAACCGACCCATGTCCAGGCGGGGACTGAGCGTGTGCATCATCTCGATCGAGCAGCAGGCCAGGCCGAAGGTGGCCGGCCAGATGGCCGAGGTCTGCGTCCAGGCGATCGCCTTCTCCACCGTGGTGGTGAGCAGGCCCTTGCTCACCTCGGCGGCCATCGGGTCGCGCAGGTCCCAGTCCACGCGCTCGTCGTCGCGCGGAGTGCGGCGGATGGGTGCCCCGGGGGGTGGGATCAGCGCCATTCGAGCGCCTTCTTCCGCCAGATGTACGCCAGCGCGCCGGTCAGCACGGCCATGAACACCACCAGTTCCACCACGGCCACGCCGCCGAAATCACGCAGCACCACGGCGAGGGGGTACAGGAACGCCAACTCGATATCGAAGATGATGAAGAGCATGGCTGTCAGGTAGAAGTCGATCGAGAACCTCTGCCGGGCGGGCTGCACGGTGAGGATGCCGCTCTCGAACGGCAGGTCCTTCGTGGCGTTCGGGCGCCTGCGACCGACCATCGACAACGTGAACAGCGCGCCGGCGATGCCGGCGCCCAGCACGATGTAGATCAGCAGTGGAAGCCAGGTGTACAGGTCCATCCGGACCGGCCTCTCCAGTGTTGCCGCAGTGCGGATCACGGTGTACCACCCCGCGAACCGGAGTCACCCTAACAACGGCGCTGCACAAGCGCACCATCGTGCGGATTGCCTCATGGCAAGCGGGATCTCAGGGGTTCTCCAAGTGCCTTTTGTGACATTCTCGTGACGAAACCGCACAAGCCCTCGCAGAAGGGCCAGCCCGCCTCATTCACCGGCGGTACGATCCGAGTCGTGAGCATCGATCGCATCGCCTACTTCGGCGATCTGGTGGCCGAGCAGCCCGATGAGCCCCGCGCCCGCTACGGCCTGGCCGTGGCGCTGCGGCAGGCGGAGCGGTGGGATGAGGCCGTGGACCAGTACCGCGCGTACCTCGCCCTGGCCAGCGATGAGGGCGCGGCGTGGGGGCACCTGGCGGAGTGCCTGGCCGCCACGGGCAACACGGACGCCGCCGCCGACGCCTACCTCAGCGGCATCGATGCCGCGCTGGCCAATGGCCACACCGGGCTGGCCGATGACTTCCAGCAGGCGCTGGAGGCCCTGGCCTGACGCCCGCCACGCAGCGGGTGACCGTGGCCGGCGCCGTGCGGTTCTGGTCGCGCAACGCCACCGTCGGGCGCAAGACCATCCTCACCACCCTCGGCCCGCGGTTCGTGGAGGCCATCGCCTACCTGGCCATCATGGGCCTGGGCCTGGGCGCCTACCTCACCTCGATCGACGGGGTCTCGTACGTGGCGTTCATCGCCCCGGGCATCGCGGCCAGCGCGGTGATGTTCGGCGCCATCCTCGAGACCTCGTACAACGCGTTCGTGCGCATCCATGTGCGCCGCGTGTTCGAGGCCGCGGTCACCACGCCGCTGTCGGTGGGCGACGTGGTGGTGGGCGAATACCTGTGGGGCGCCACCCGGGGAACCATCTACGGCGTGGTGTTCATGATCGTCATGGCGCCGTTCGGGCTCATCGACAGCTGGTGGGCGCTGCTCACCCCGCCGGTGTTCCTCATCGGCGCGCTCACCTTCGCGGTGATCGGCATGGCGTACACGGCCTTCACGTCGAACATCGAGCACTTCAACATCTTCTGGACGGGCGTCATGACGCCCATGTTCCTGTTCGGCGGCATCTTCTTCCCCTTCACCGCGCTGCCCGAGTGGGCGCAGGTGATCGGGTGGTGCCTGCCGCTCAGCCACCTGGTGGCCGCCACCCGCGAACTGGTGATGGGTGATGTGGGCTGGGTGACCCTGGGGCACGTGGCGGTACTGCTGGCCTTCTCGGCCGTGCTCTTCATGGTGCCCATCCGCCGACTGGGACGGACCCTGCTGGCCTAGCGAAGTCCGAGCACCAGCCGGATGGCGCTGTCGAGTTCCACGGCCTCGTCGGCGTGAAGTCGGGCCAGCCGCTTGCCCACCTTGGAGATGTCGACGGCAGTCATCTGGTCGGTCATCACCGTGGTGGGTGTTCCGTCCACCGCCACCACAGGGCGGAATCGGCCTGCGCTCGCCGACCGCGACAGTGGTGCCACGACCACCGTGGATAGCGGTGCGAGGGCGTCCGACTGCAGCACTACGGCAGGCCGTACCCCCGCCTGCGATCGGCCCGATGCCTTGCCGAAGCGCACCCGATGTATGTCGCCGCGCCTTATTCCGGCCATGGGGGCAGCAGTTCGTCCATCTCGTGCCTTATGCGCATGGTGTGCGCCGCTTGCTCGGGGTCGGCCATCAGGCGCTCGCACTCGGCGCGAAGTGCCTCGTCGGTGCTCCGTGCAGCCGCGGCCTCCACGAGGGCGGTCCGCACGGCCTCCGACTCGGTCATGCCCATGCGCACCATCAGGCGCAGGGCCATGCGCGACTCGTCATCCAGCCGCGCCCTCACGATTTTCTCAGGCATGTGGTCATCGTGGCACAAAACGTGCCACACGATATGCGGCGCCTCAGCGCCCCTTTGTGCCGGAGCGCCCACCTATGCGTGCCAGCCACCGGGCGCCCTCGCTGCGCCGTCGCTCCAGCGCCTGCACGTCGGCCTGCGCCACCCGGGCCACCCCGCTCAGGCGGTTCAGCTCACCGTTCACCTGGGCGTGGGTCATGCCCGTGGCACCGGCGATGGCGCGCACCAGCACGGCGTTGGCATCGCGTAGCGCCCGCCGCCGCGCCACCGGGCTCGCTCCGGCAGCCCCGCCATCGGCTGCTGCACCGGCCGTCGCCCCGTCCAGGTGCGGGGCCTCTGCCAGCTGCAGCTCGAACCCGTCCTCTGCGGGCTCCTCGTCGTCGAGGCTCCCGAACAGGCCCAGTGTCTCGTCCACCTTGTGCACCTGGGCCTCACCCGATGGTGTCGCCGACACCGCCGCGAACAGCGACAACTGCTCGTCCTCCCGCCCAGTGGGCACCTCGTCCAGCGCGGCATCCGCCGGGGGGTCGCCGTCATCGACCGCCTTCAGGAAGTGGCGCCGCTCCTCCGCGATCCCCATCGCATGCGCCCGCAGCCGTGGGTCGTCGGGCATGAACATGTAGCTGGGCTGACGACCGGTCCGACCCGGCACGTACCGCACGATCCGCCCCACGGCCTGGCGGAAGAACAACTCGGTGGTAGTGGTGGTCGCGAACACCCCCACCCGCAGCCGGGGGATGTCCACGCCCTCGCTCACCATGCGCACCGCCACCAGCCAGGGGCGCCGCCCGGCGGTGAACTCGTCGATCCGCGTGCTGGCAGCCGGGTCGTCGCTGGTGGCCACCATCGCGCTCACGCCGAGGTCCCGTGCCATCACCCCGGCGATGGCCCGCGCGTGCTCGCGGTCCATTGCGATCACCAAGCCTCCCGCATCGGGGTGCGAGGCCCGGATCTCCATCAGCTTCGCATGGGCCCGGGCCAGCGCGTCGGGCAGCCATGCGCCGCCCACGTCAAGTGCGGTTCGCAGCCGCTGCGCGGCGAGCCGGCCGTCGAGGGCGTCATCGAACGACGCGCTCTGTGCGGCGCCATCGGGACCGATCCACTCCATGTCTCCGCCCAGCCGCGGGAAGTGCACGGGCCGCACCACGGTGCGGTCGGCGAGCGCCGGTCCGTAGCCGTACTCGATGTCGGGCTCGGCCTCGCCCCCGGCGTCGTACGTCACGAAGGGAATGGCCAGCGAGTCGCTGCGGAATGGCGTGCCGGACAGGCTCAGTCGCACGGCGGCCACCTCGAGCGCTGTGCGCACGCCGTCGCCCCAGGCGCGATCGTCGCCGGCGTGATGAACCTCGTCCAGCACCGCAAACCCGTCCCGGGCCACCTGCCGCACCGCCGCCGCGCCCTGCGCGACCTGCTGGTAGGTCACCACGATGCCGTGAACCTGCGGCGGCAGCGGCTCGCCGGTGATCCACGCGGGGTCCAGATGCAGACCCAGCCGCTCTGCGGCACCCGCCCACTGGCCCTTCAGATGCTGGGTGGGCGCCACCACCATCAGGCGCCGCCCGGGATGCGTCGCCAGGTCCTGGTGCGCGGCGGTGAGGGCGAAGGTGGTCTTGCCGGCACCCGGGGTGGCGACTGCAAGGAAATCGGGGTCACCACTGGCCTGGAACGCATCAAGGGCGTTCTTCTGCCATGAGCGCAGGCGGATGGTGCGAGCGGGTGAGGCCACGAAGGGCGGGAGGCTAGCGGTGCCGTCACGTGCTGCGCGATACTCATTGGATGCGGGAGCGACTGCGCGATGCGATGTACCGGGGCGGCGAGCGGGCCACGCCGCTCGCCGACGCGGAAGACGCCGTGTTCCTCTTCGCGCCTGGGCTGAGCCGCGACCGGCTGGTGCGATACGGGGTCCTGCTCGTGCTCTCGGCAGTCATCGCGACCGGCGGCGTGCTGGTCGATTCCACGGCCACGGTGATCGGGGCGATGATCGTTGCGCCGCTCGCGACCCCGATCCTCGCTGTGGGGCTGGGTGTGGCGATCGTCGAACAACGGCAGGTGGGGCGGTCCATGCTCGTCGTGGGGGTCTCGATCGTCGTGGTGGTGCTGATCGGGGCGATCATGACCCTCACCCTGCCGGTCATACCCAGCGAGCAGTGGGCACTCGGCAACTCGCAGATCACCGGCCGGGTCTCCCCGGGCTTGATCGAGCTGGTGGTCGCGATCGCCACGGGGCTTGTGGGCGCCTTCGCGGTCACGCGGAGCGATGTCGCGGGCGTCCTTCCGGGTGTCGCCATTGCGATCAGTCTGGTGCCACCCCTGGCGGTGGTGGGCGTGGTGCTGGCAGGTGGCGAGTGGGCGATGGCCATCGGCGCCTTGCTGCTGTTCCTGTCAAACGCCATTGCGATGGTCGTGATGGCGGCACTGGTGTTCTGGATCGCGGGCTACGTTCGCGCAGCAGCGGATCGGCGCCAGGTGCGACGACCCGTGCTCTTCATCCTCTCCCTCGGGTCGGTGGTCGTGGTGCTGCTGACGTTCATCAGTATCCAGACGGTGGCGATCGCCGCACAGGAAGCCCGTGCGGCCTCGGCCGCAAATACCTGGCTTGAGGGCTCGTCGTTCGATCTGCTGGATGTCCGGACGCGCAATACCGATTTGGTGCTGGAGGTCATTGGCACTGGCCCC
>CALIKX010000032.1 GCA_938017905.1 uncultured Thermoleophilia bacterium
ATCACGAGGGCATCCAGCACCTCGATGATGCCCTGCTGCACAAGTGCAGCCATCTGTAGAAGAGCCCCTCCGTCCAGTGGGGCACCCGGAGGAACTCCCACGAGGAAGTAGTCAACCGGCCCGAGATCAAGTTCATCGTCCATATCCGCTCCTGTACGCGACAGTCCGTTGCAGTGTACGAGGTTGTCCGGTGCGCATCCGCGCCGTGGGCCAACCGTAGTCCGTTGTCCGATGCCGGTCAGTCAGGCCAGATCGCCCTTCGCGTCGCGCCAGCCGACTGTCAGCGCCCACAGGACCGCAACCGAGAGCAAGATGACGACGAGGCTCCAGAGGGGGTAGGCAGGGAACCAGGCGAACTGGCCCACCAGATTCACCACCACCGCAATAAGCGCGAACCAGCGGCCGAAGCCTCCGCCCCCAAAGAGGGACAGCCCGGCAAGCACGATCACGATGCCCCACAGGAGCAGGCTCCAGCCCCATACGGTGAAGCTGTTCGTCAGCACCAAGCCGTTATCGCCGACGAGGTATACCTCGCGCTTGAGCAACGCAACGATGCCCTGAATGACATCAAAGGTACCGATAACAAGCAGCATGAAGCCGGCGAATACAACCCAGCCTGCAGCAGCCGGATGTCGTGCTTCCGAAGACATTTCTTTCCTTTTTGCGACGCTATGACGCACTGACAATACACCCTCAGGGAGAGGGCACTACCGCAACGCCCGACCGTCCCGGCGCTCCCGCTGGCGGCCATTCGGCCTCGTAGGATTAATGGATGACCGTCCGGCGCCGGATTGCGAGGCTGCTCCGCGAGCCAGAGGTGCTGGTCGCGCTCGCGGCGCTGGCGGGCGTGGTGGCGGGCCTCGTCCTGGCCGCGCTGGGGCAGGGCACCGCAGCCAATGCGGTGTGGGGCGTCGTGACGGGCGCACTGCTGTTGCCCCTCACCTGGTCGGTGGTGCGCACGCTGCTGCGTCGTGATGTCGGCGTGGATGCCATCGCGCTCGTGGCCATGGCCGGGGCCCTGGCGCTGCAGGAGTTCCTCGCGGGCGCGGTGGTAGCGCTGATGCTCGCCGGGGGGAATGCCCTCGAGGCCGCGGCCGGTCGGCGTGCGCGGCACGACCTCGAGGCCCTCGTCGCGCACGCGCCCGCCTGGGCCATGCGTCGCGACAAGGACGGGGAGTTCGAGCGCGTGCCGGCCGACGCGGTGGAGCCGGGCGACGTGCTGCTGGTGCGCGCCGGCGAGGTGGTGCCGGTGGACGGCCGCGTGGAGGACGTACCCGCCCTGCTGGACGAGTCGGCCCTCACGGGGGAGCCCCTGCCGGTAGAGCGCCTGCCGGGCGCATCGGTGCGAAGCGGCGTGCTGAACGCCGCCGAGGCGTTCCAGATGGTGGCCACGCGCCCCGCGGCAGAGAGCGCCTACGCGGCCATTGTCCGGCTCGTCGCCGAGGCTGAGGGGCGGCGCGCCCCGTTTGAGCGCATGGCCGACCGCTACGCCGCCCTGCTGCTGCCCGTCACCCTCGTGGTGGCGGCCATCGCCTGGGCGATGAGCGGCGACCCCGTGCGTGCGCTCGCCGTGCTGGTGGTGGCCACCCCCTGCCCGCTCATCCTGGCCGCACCCATCGCCCTGGTATCAGGGGTGTCCCGGGCGGCACGCAAGGGCGTGGTGCTGAAGGGCGGCGTGGTGGTGGAGCAGCTGGCGCGCACCACGGCCGTGCTGCTCGACAAGACGGGCACCCTCACGGTGGGGCAGCCCGAGATCCAGCGCATCGGGACGGTCGGTGATGCAACGCCCGGCGCGGTGCTGCAGCGCGCGGCCTCGCTGGAGCAGCACTCCGCACACGTGGTGGCGGGGGCCCTGGTGTCGGCCGCCCACCACGACGACCTGCGCCTGGACCAGCCCGGCGACGTGCACCAGGTACATGGCGAGGGCATCGCGGGCCGCGTGGACGGGCACGAGGTAGTGGTGGGGTCAGCCGATTGGCTGCGCGCCTGCGATATCGATCCCGCGCCGCTTCTGGCAGAGCGCCGGGATGAGGACGGCGACGGCCGGGGCATCGTGCTGGTGGCAATCGACGGACGGGCCGCCGGACTGATCGTGCTGGCCGACCCCATCCGTCCCGATGCCCGCGCGATGGTCGCGCGCCTGCACGAGGCCGGCGTGACCGAGGTGGCGATGGCCACCGGTGACCGCCGCGACGTGGCCGACGCCGTGGCGGCGGATGTCGGCATCGACGTGGTGCACGCCGGATGCAGCCCGGAGGACAAGGTGACGGTGGTGACCGCCATGCGCGGGGGCGAGGGCCGGCACCGGGTGGCCATGGTGGGCGACGGCATCAACGATGCCCCCGCCCTTGCCGCGGCCGACGTGGGCATGGCCATGAGCGCGCCGGGCGCCACGATCGCCTCGGAGACCGCCGATGCAGTGGTGATGGTGGACCGGGTGGACGGCGTGGCCGATGCCATCACCACCAGCCGCCGGGCGTCGACCATCGCCCGCCAGAGCGTGGTGGCGGGGATGCTCATGAGCTTCGTCGCCATGGGGTTCGCGGCGTTCGGCTACCTGCCGCCCGTGGCCGGCGCGCTGCTGCAGGAGGGCATCGACATCATCGTCATCATCAACGCCCTGCGGGCCCTTCGCGCCTAGCGCCCCGCCAGCGCCGCCCGGATGGTGCCCATGGCGGCCGGCGCCGGTGCACCCCGCGCCATCGCGCGGATGCGCCCCGAGCGATCGGCCACCACCACCACGATGTCACCGGTGCCGGTGACGCCGAGATCGGCGAGCACGCCGCGCACGGGCGCGTAGGTGCACCACACGCGCCCGTGCGCCGCAGCCGGCGTGCCCGAGGCCATGCCACCCTCGATCCACCCCGCAGCCCGCCTCCATCGGCGCGACATCACGGGGATCTCCACCGTCGGTACGTCGGGACCCAGCGCCGCCGCCCAAGCATCCACATCGCGCTGCTGGCGCATGCGGAGCGCCAGGATCACCACGCAGGGCTCCGCAGGAAGGCCATCCGGGATCACCTGGTCGGCACCCGCCAGGTCGCGGGCCGCGAGCCGCGGCAGCCGGGGCGCGCTCAGGCCGCGGCGAGATAGGGCGACCAGGCCTCCGGACGCCGGGGCGTGGCGACGTCGACAAACACGTCGGGGCGGGGAGGTCGTGGCTTCTCGCGCGGGTACATCTGGATCTCGTGGCACAGGGCGTCGCCCTTGCGGGCATTGCAGGGCCCGCATGAGGTGACCACGTTCGACCACGACGAGTCGCCGCCGCGGCTGCGCGGCACCACGTGGTCCACGGTCAGCTTGCCGCGGCTACCGCAGTACTGGCACGCGTAGCCGTCACGGGCGAAGAGCGCGCGCCTGCTCATGCGGCGGGCCTCGTAGCGCGGCACCTTCACGCGGTACACCAGCCGGATCACGTGGGGCGCCGGGAAGTCGCGCGCGATTCCACGGATGGTGCGCGGGGAGTGCTCCAGGATCTCCGCCTTCTGCTTGAGCAGGAGCACGAGGGCGCGACGCATGGAGCACACGTTGATGGGCTCATACGACGCGTTGAGAACGAGAACGTGCTGCGGTACCACCCCCTTCGGGCGGCAATATACCCGCGGACGCCGGTTCTACGTGGCCCGCATGGCAGTGGGGTAGCACCCGAGCGGCGTCACCTGCGCAATGCCACCATCGGCGATGGCGGTGAGCGCGGCCTGCAGCGGCAGGTCGGAGTGCCGGTTGCCCTCGGCATCGATGAAGAACACGTACCGGCCCAGGCCCGTGCGGGCCGGGCGGCTCTCGAGCCGCGTCAGGTTCACCGCGCGCAGGGCGAACTCCTGCAGGATCGACAGCAGGGCGCCGGGCCGGTCGTGCGCGATGCCGCAGATGATGGACGTGGTCCAATCGCCGCCCTCCCCGGCCCCGTCCACCTCGTCGGTGCCGATGATGGCGAACCGCGTGCGGTTGTCCGCGGCATCCATGATGTCCTCGGCCAGGATCTCGCCGCCGTAGATCTGCGCCGCGCGGCGGTTGCCCACCGCCGCCGTGCCGGCGTCGTCCTCAACCGCGGTGCGCACGGCATCAGCCGTCGACAGGGCAGGCTCCAGCCGTGCCTCCGGCAGTCGCCCGCGCAGCCACCGGCCGCACTGGGCCGTGGCCTGCGGGTGGCTCACCACGCGCGTCACGCCGTCCAGCGACGACCCGGGCGCGCCGATCAGGTGATGGTGGATCGGATGGATCACCTCGCCGCGGATGACGATGCGCCCGCCGTGGGCAATCAACTGATCGAGCGTCTGGCTGACGCCGCCCTCGATGGCGTTCTCGATCGGCACGAGCGCCTCGCGCACCTCGCCGTCCGCCACGGCATCGAAGCACGCGGGGATGCTGGGGTATGCGCGCTCGCGCGATGCCTGGTCGGCACCGATCCATGCGATCAGCGCCTCCTCGGAGAACGTGCCCTGCGGGCCCAGGTATCCGATGGTCCCGCTCACCGGGCCGCCCCTAGAAGACGATCTTGACGGGGTACTCGGCGCGGTTGTTGTCGGTCTTCTCCTCGCCGGGCACCGGCACGACCTCCACCTTCAGCACCGAGTCCTCGCCGAAGGTCGGGCTCTTGGGCCCGGGAAGCGTGACCGACTGCTGCTCGCCGCGCGCGATCGAGGCGATCTCCTTCTCCACTGTCTGCGCGTCCTTCGGGGACGCGTCGCTGGCGAAGGTCGCGCGCACGACAACGTTGGTCTCCGTGGCGTCACCCGAGTTCTCGACCGTCACCTGCCACTCGAGCTTGTCGGATGCCTGGATCTCGGTATCGCTTCCGGCCTGCAGCTCCACGCCCTGCGGCAGCGCCTGCACGCCGGCGATGCCCGTGCCGCGCAGCACACCGGTCGTGCCGGTGGCGGTGTCCGCCGTGCCGGTGCGCTGCAGCGCAGGGATCAACTGGGCGGCGCCCGTGGGCGACGCCTGGTCGGCGCGCACGCCCGACAGGAAGAACTGGCGGTCGGGCACCTGCACACCCGTGATACCGGCGTCGGCAAGCGCCCGCTTGGACGGGCCCACGAAGGAGTCCTGATAGATGACGTCGCTCGCCAGGAACCGCTGCATGGCGCTGGCGAGCGTCGCGGACGCGTATGCGCGGTTCTTCGAGTCCACCACCGACGGCAGGGAATCGGCCAACGCCTTCAGGCCGGTCACCCGGTACTGCAGCGCCGTGACCAGGCTCTGGTTGGCTGCGGTGAGCGAGTCGGGCGACGACAGCGCCTCGGCCTGGCCCACGAGGCCCTCGGCCTTTCCGGCGAGATCACGCACCTGCACCTGCAGCTCGGGTGCCTTGGCACCGTTCTTGTTCTGGAGGATCTCCTGCAGCGAGTCGGACTCCTTGCCCGACGCCGTGACGATAGTGGTGACATCACCCATGTACGACCGGTAGGAGTCCTCCAGCGCGCTGCGCTGGCACCCGCGCACCACCAGCACCAGCACCACGATGAGGACGAGCGCTCCGCCCACCGCCATGGTGATGCGTGCCGCGGGCGACTGCAGCGTGGCGCTACCGCCGCCGGAGGACCTGCGCCTGCCGCCGCCCGAGCCGGATCCCGACCCGGAGCCGCGCCGACGTCCGCCGCCGCCACCGCCCGAGCCGCGTCCGCTGCCACCACGGCCGGACCCCCGGCCACGACTGCCGCTGCTGCCCTTCGAACCGCCGCGCCCGCGCGGGTTCGGACCCTCCGCAGGGGGCAGGGGGCCGGAGACGCCAGTGGGCTGGTCGTCGTATCCGAAGTCCGTGCCGGTCTCGTCTACGTCCACAGAGGGTGTACTCCCGATGGGCGAGGGGGGACTCGAACCCCCACGTTCTTTCGAACACTGGCACCTGAAGCCAGCGCGTCTACCAATTCCGCCACCCGCCCGGTGATCTGGCCATGAGGCGCGGGAACACTAGCGCAACCCGCCCGCACGGAAACCACGCAGGTGATGTCTACGATCGGCAGTCCGTTCGGCACGCATGCCCCGGATTCCTTCGCAGGATTCCCCCGTCGCCGGTGGAAGGCCACTTCGCCCCATGCGCATCACAGGATCCAGCCAGGCAGCCACCCGCGCCAGCGCACCCGCCCGCGTGCTAGGACGCTACGACCTGATCGCCGTGATCGGGCGCGGCGCGACCTCGCGCGTGTACCGGGCACTGGACCGCGCCACGGGGCGTGAGGTGGCGGTGAAGGAGATCCCCGTGGACCTCGGGCTGGAGAAGCGCGTGGCCGCCGAGATCCGCGCCGCGTCGCGACTGGAGCACCCCGGGGTGGTCCGCATGCTCGACTGGGGCGAGGACTCCGAATCGCTGTACCTGGTGAGCGATCTCGTGGATGGCCCCTCGCTCGAAAAGGTCTATGCGGATGCACCACCCGGCGACCGCGCCGCGGCCGAGATGGCCGCCGACGTCCTCGACGCCCTCGACCACGCGCACGAGCGCGGCGTGATCCACCGCGACATCAAGCCCGCCAACATCCTCGTGGACGACCACGGATACGCACGGGTGGCGGACCTGGGCGTGGCGCGCCTGTCGGGCGAGACGGGCATGACCCAGACCGGCGGCGTGGTGGGCACCATGGCCTACATGGCCCCCGAGCAGGCCACCGGCGAGCAGGTGACCGGGGCCGCCGACGTGTGGGCCGCCACCCTCGTCCTGTACGAGGGGCTGACCGGCCGCAATCCCCTGCTGGGATCGAGCCCGGCCGACACCGCGCGCCGTGCCGCCCTCGGCGAGATCCCGCCCATCCGAAACCTGCGTCCCGACCTCCCGCCGCGGCTGGCCAAGGCCATCGACGCCGGGCTCTCCCCGCACCCCGAGGGGCGTCCCGCGCCCGCCCGCCTGGCGGCGATCATCCGCGAGGAGGCCCCGGGGCTGCCGGAGGGGCGTGGCAAGCGGGCCATGGCACTGCTGTCCGGTCCCGCACCACCCATCCTCACCGGTGCCGGCGCCGCGGCGCTCGGCGGGCTCATCGCCGAGCGGGGCTTCTCCACGAGCGCCCTCGGCACGGCGGGCATCGCCCTGCTGGCCGGGGCAATCGGCGCGTGGCGGGCACCACTCGCCGCGGTGGCCCTGGTGCTGCTGGCGGGCATCGCCACCGCGGCCGCTGCGCCCGCCCTCACCGCGATCGCCGTGATCATCGGGCTGCTGCTCGTGCTGACGGGAGCCCGCCATGGACGCCTGGTGCTGCTGCCCGCGCTCGCGCCCGCCCTTGCCGTGATCGGGATGCTGCCGGTCTATGCCCTGCTGGCGGGATCGGTGCGCACCACCGCCGGCCGCATCTGGACCGCCGTTGCGGGCATGGTCACGCTGCTGCTGTGGCAGGTGGTGGCCGGTGCCTCCTCCCTGGTGTTCACCGGATGGGAGGTGACGGGGGCATGGGAGTCCCTGCAGGGCGTGCGCTCGCCGCAGGCGGTGGCCGAGGCCATCATCGACCCGATCGCCGCCCACCCGCAGGCCCTCACGGGGTGCCTCATCATGATCGCGGCGGCGCTCACATGGCCGCTGGTGGTGGGTGGCCGCGATTCGCGGCGGCTTCCGGCGGCCGTCATGTGGGCTGCGGCGGTCACCGTGGCCGCCGGCCTGGCGGGCGGAGGGGGCCTCGAAGCCGTCGGCGCCGTGCTGCCCTCGGCTATCCTCGCCATCGCATGGGCGGCACGGCCCTGGCGCGCGCTGCGTGGCGCCGCCCCCGGCCGACCCGACACTCTCAGCGGCACGGTGGGCTAGATGGCACTCCGCAACATCGAGCAGAAGATCGAGGGCGTGGTCGAGAAGACCTTCGGCCGCATGTTCCGGAGCACCCTGCAGCCGGTGGAGCTCGCGCGGCGCCTTGCCCGTGAGATGGAGGACCACAAGACCGTGTCGGTGTCGCGCGTATACGTGCCGAACCAGTACACGGTGTACCTGTCGCCCGCCGATCGCCGCCAATTCTCCAGCTACGAGTCGGCGCTGGTGCTGGAGCTGGGCTCGTATCTGGAGGCCCATGCGCGCAGCGAGGGACTGTCGCTGCTGTCGATGCCCCGCATCCGCCTGGAGACCGACTCGGACCTGCGCCCCGGCGAGTTCGGGATCGCCTGTCGCATGGTGGACCCCGGCCGGCCCGGCACGGACGCCCCGGCCGCCGCGCCCGCTGAAGACGCGTCGCCGGCCGCTGAGGTGGCCGCGCCCGCGGATGAACCCGCTCCCGAGGAGCCCCCGGCGCCGTCCGACCCCCTGCCCAACGAGGCGCTCGCCGCCGTCAGCGGCACGCAGGTGCTCTCGCCCGAGCAGGCCCGCGCCGCGGGCCTCGTACGCGAGCAGGTGACCCTGTATGTGTCGGGGCAGCCGTTCCGCATCACCCAGAAGGTCACCACAATGGGGCGCAGCCGTGACTGCGACATCGTGGTGCCCGACCCGAACGTGAGCCGGGTGCACGCCGAGGTCCGCCACGAGGGCCTGGAGTACGTGCTGGTGGACCTCGGGTCCACCAACGGCATCGAGGTCAACGGGCGCCGGGTCCTCCGGCACAGCCTCCGCGACGGCGACCGGGTGAGCCTGGGCGGCGCCGACGTGGCAGTCGAACGACGATAGCCCGGGGGGCGCCGTGACCGAGACGGGGCTCATCATCGGGCAGGCCGTCTTCCTGCTGCTGCTGTACCTGTTCATCGCGTTCGTGGTGCGGGCGTCCACGCGCGCCCTGCGCTCATCGGAAATCGAGATGACCCCGCCGCGGCAGGCCGACCCCGCCGCGGCTGCCCCGCAGGCGCAGCCCGCGCCGCCGACCGAGGTGGTGGGCGCCGCGGCCACCGCACCGCGCTGGGGCCTGCGCCGCGCGAAGCCCGAGCAGCCGCTGAGCGAGGCTGCACGGCCCGAGGTGGTGCACGCCGCTGCGGCCGCCGAGCCGCACCTGGTGGTGAGCCGTTCCAACACGCTTCCGGTGGGCACCACCTACGACGTCGCGGGCGGTGCCACCATCGGCCGGTCGCGCAGCAGCCGTATCCCCGTCACCGACCAGTTCATCTCCACCAGCCACGCCCGGGTATTCCGCAAAGGGCACTTCTGGTTCGTGGAGGACCTGGGGTCGCTGAACGGCACGTACGTCAATGGACGGCGCATCTCAGGCGAACAGCAACTGCACCTGCGCGATGAGATCCGCGTCGGCGAGACCGTGCTGAGGTGGGAGGAATGAGCGGCCGCCCCGATCTTGCGCTGATTGAGGTGGCCTCGGCGTCGCACGCCGGCCGGGTACGCGCCGACAACCAGGACCGCGAGTTGCTGTCGCCACCGCTGATCGCCGTGGCTGACGGCATGGGCGGCCATCAGGGCGGCGGAACGGCGGCCGCCATGGCGGTGGACGCGCTCCGCGACGTGGGGGCGTCCACCGAGCCCGCGGCCATGCTGCAGGCGCTGGAGGGCGCCAACCGGGCCATCGCGCAGGCCGCCATGGACGACCCCGGGCTTACCGGCATGGGAACTACCGCGACTGCCGCGCTGCTGGAAGGCGGCATCCTGTACCTCGTGCACGTCGGCGACTCACGCGGCTACCTGATCCGCGACGGACGGATCATCCAGGTGACGGATGATCACTCCGTGGTGGCCGAGATGGTGCGCCGCGGGGCGCTGGATGCGGACGCCGCCGAGAGCCACCCCGCCCGGCACGTCATCACCCGTGCGCTCGGCGTGGACGCCGACATCCAGATCGACGCCCTGCGCGTGGACCTGGAGCCGGGGGATGTGGTGCTGCTGTGCACGGACGGGCTCTCGGGCCCCGTGGATGATGAGGGCATCCTCGCGGTGGTGGAATCGGCGCCGTCACTGGAGCAGGCGGCGGCGGCGCTGGTGGAGCACGCGAATGCCGCCGGGGGTCCGGACAACGTGACGGTGGTGCTCGCACGGGTGGACGCCGTCACCCGGGAGGCGGCGGCCACGGGATGACCGCCCGCCTCGCATGGGTCGAGATGGCGCGGGCCACCGACGTGGGGCGCGTGCGCGGCCATAACGAGGACCGGCACCTGGTGCGCCCGCCCGTCATCGCCGTGGCCGACGGAATGGGTGGCGCGCTGGCGGGCGAGGTGGCGGCGGGCATCGCCGTCACGTCGCTGGACGGGTTGCCCGCTAGCCCCCGCCCGGGCGACCTGCGGCGCGCCGTGGAGCGCGCGAACGCGGATATCCGGCGCTCAGCCTCGGGCAACGCCGGCCGGGCCGGAATGGGCACCACGGTCACCGCCTGCATGCTGGGCGATGACGACCGGCTGTACGTGGTGCACGTGGGCGACTCCCGGGCATACCTAGTGCGCGACGGGCAGTTGCGGCGCCTGACCGATGACCACAGCGTGGTGGCCGAACTGGTGCGCGGCGGGGCGCTGACCGAGGAGCAGGCCGACCGGCATCCCCAGCGCAACGTCATCACCCGCGCCCTCGGGGCGTCCGAGCAGGTGTCGGCCGATGCATTCCAGGTACCGGTACGCGCGGGCGACGTAGTGCTGCTGTGCACCGACGGGGTCTCGGCGGCGATCGGCGACGCCGCCATCCGCGACGCGCTGGCCCGGGCCGACTCGCTGGACGACGCCGCTCTCGCACTGCTCGCGGCCGCCGATGCCGCAGGCGGCGAGGACAACGCCACGGTGGTGCTCGGCCGCGTGGGCGCCGGCCCCCCTGCGGAGGTGCCGGAACCCGCGGAGTTCATCCCGCCCACCCCGCGCGTGGCCACGCTGCCACGGCCCATGGTGGAGCCGGGAGCGCGCACGGCCCGGGCCCCCGAGCCCGGGCGCGTGCTCGAGCGGGTGCCCACCGGGCGCTCGCGTCTGCTGCTCATCGGTGCCGCGGTGCTGCTGCTCATCGGCCTGGTGATCGGCGGCACCACCTGGGCGGCGTCACGGTCGCACGTGGTGCAGGCCGACGACACGGGCCAGGTGCGGCTGTACGCAGGGCTGCCCTACTCGCCGCTCGGCATCTCGCTGATGGATGACGGCCGGCCGCTGGGCGTGCCCGCCCGCGTAGTGCGCACCGAGGATGCCTCCGCGCTCGACCAGGGCATCCTGGGCGAGGGCGAGGCCGTGGCGCTCGCAACGCGGCTCATCTGGCGCTACGGGATGCCGCAGCAGTGGAAGGTGCCGCGCACCGGGGGCACGGGATGAGCCTGCGCACGCGGGAGCTGGGATTCCTCGTGCCGGCGCTGCTGCTGGGCATGCTGGGCCTCGCGGCCGGGGCATCGGCGCGCGCCGATGAGCTGCAGGCCGGGCCCTGGCAGACCGCCCTGGGGGTGGCCATGGTGTTCGTGGTCATGCACGCGGTGCTGCGCATGAGGGCGCCGCTCAGCGATCCGTACCTGGTGCCGATCATGGCGGCGCTCACGGGCATCGGCCTGGCCATGCTCTACCGGATCGACCCGGGCCTCGCGGGCGACCAGGCCATCTGGGTGACCCTGGGCGGCATCGTCTTCTGCGCGGTCATCGTGTTCATGCCCGATCACCGCGTGCTCGAGCGCTACCGGTACATCATCGGCCTCACCGCCGTGCTGCTGCTGGTGTTCACCATGGCCTTCGGCACCGAGGTGAACGGTTCGCGGCTGTGGATCGAGATCGGCGGGGGCCAGCGCGTGCAGCTGGGCGAGCTGGCCAAGGTGCTCATGGTGATCTTCCTCGCGGGGTACCTGCGCGAGAAGCGCGAGGTGCTGGCCATCCCCACCCAGCGCCGCCTGGGGATGAACCTGCCGGCGCCGCGCCACCTCGCGCCCATCCTCGTGTTCTGGGGCGCAGCCCTGGCCGCCGTGGTGGTGCTGAACGACTTCGGCACCGCCCTGCTGTTCTTCGGCGTGTTCCTCGCGATGCTGTACCTGGCCACCGGACGCGCGCTCTACGTAGGGCTGGGCATCACGCTGTTCGCGGCCGGGTCGTTGTTCATCTGGGCCGCCGTGCCGCGGATCGGCGCGCGCGTGGACTCCTGGCTCCACCCGTTCACCGATCCGCAAGGCGGCGGCTACCAGATGGTGCAATCGCTGTATGCGCTGGCGGACGGCGGCGTGGTGGGCCCCGGGTTCGGGCGCGCACTGCTGGTGACCGAGGGCGGCACCCCCCGCATCCCCGCGCTGGAGACCGACTTCATCTTCAGCGCGGTCTCCAACGACCTCGGATACGTCGGTGCGATCGGCGTCATGCTTCTCTATGTGCTGCTCATGGCGCGGGGCTTCGCCATCGCGACGGCCGCGCGTGACGGGTTCTCCAAGCTGCTCGCGGGCGGCCTCACCGCGGTGGTGGGCCTGCAGGCGTTCATCATCATCGGCGGCGTGGTCCGCCTCGTGCCCCTCACGGGCGTGACCCTTCCCTTCATGTCCTACGGCGGTTCGAGCGTGGTCGTCAACTTCGGCATCGCGGCGCTTCTCCTGGTGATCAGCAACCGATCGCGCCAGGGCCTCGTGGAGGCCGTGCGGGGGGTGCCGGCCACGTGAACCGGTCCATCCGCGCGCTGTACCTCACCCTTGCCGCCGGGTTCGCCGTGCTGGTGCTGATGCTCGGCTACTGGCAGGTGATCGCCGCCGGTGAACTGGATGAGCGCGCTGACAACCCCTACACGCTCGAGAAGCAGAGGCTGGTGGACCGGGGACGCATCATCTCGGCCGACAAGGTGATCCTCGCCGAGAGCGTCGTCTACCGCGAGAAGGGCCAGAAGTACTACCGGCGCTACTACCCGCAGGGCGCGCTCGCCGCGCAGGTCGTGGGCTATGCGACGGCACGCGAGGGGTCCACGGGCCTCGAACAGCAGTACAACCGGTACCTGGCGGGCTCGTACGGAACCGGGGCCATCCTCGACCGCCTCCGCGACGAGACCAAGGACGGCGCGGACATCCGCCTCACCCTCGATACGCGGGTGCAGAAGACGGCCGAGGCGCTGATCTCCGGGCGTAAGGGCGCGGTCGTGGCGATCGAGCCCAAGACCGGCAAGGTGCTCGCGGTGGCATCATCCCCGGGGTTCGACCTGAATCAGGTCGCCAGTGACTTCGCGTCGATCCGGAAGGAGAGCGGGGCTCCGCTCCTGAACAGGGCGACCGGCGGCCTCTACCCGCCGGGTTCCACGTTCAAGGTCGTCACGGCCACCGCGGCTCTCGGCAGCGGAAAGTGGTCGCCCTCGTCCACCTTCGATGACAAGGGCGTGTACGTGGTGGACGGCAAGCCCATCTACAACTCCGGAAAGGCCAAGTACGGCCTGCACAACCTGACCGACGCACTGACATTCTCGATCAACACCACCTTCGCGCAGATCGGCGACCGCCTCGGCGGGCGCACGATGGGCCGCGAGATGACCCGGTTCGGATTCGCCCGCCCGGTGGAGATTGACCTGCCCGCAGGTGAAGTCGCCGTGTCGGGCAGGTACCGTGACGGGAAGCTCCTCCCCAACGAGCAGCGCGATTCGGACTCGGCGCGTATCGCGATCGGACAGGAGAACCTCCAGGTGACGCCACTCCAGATGGCCATGGTCGCGGGCGCGATCGCCAATGGCGGCCGCATGATGCGGCCGTACCTCGTGCGCCGGGTCATCACCCGCGATGGCGTGGTGGTGAAGCAGCAGCGCCCGCAGGAGGTGGGCTCGGTATCCAGTGCCTATATCGCATCCGAGGTAGGGCGCATGATGGGCAGCGTGGTCTCCGAGGGAACGGGTGCGGAAGCAGGCCTCGCGGGCCTGTCGGTGGCGGGCAAGACGGGTACCGCCGAAACCGGCGACCCCGAGCGCAACCAGGCCTGGTTCATCGGATACGCCCCGGCGGATAACCCCAAGGTGGCCGTGGCCGTGGTGATCGAGGACACCTCGGGCACCGGTGGCACCGAGGCCGCTCCCGTGGCCGGCGAGGTCATGCGCACGGCGCTGTCCATCGGCCCCGTGCAGGGGGAGCCGAGCGCATGACCATCGGACCCGGCACGGAACTCGGCGAGCGCTACGAGCTTGGCCACCAGATCGGCACCGGCGGCATGGCCACGGTGTACGTGGCCTACGACACGGTGCTGGACCGCGAGGTCGCGGTGAAGGTGCTGGCCGAGCGGTTCGCCGCCGACCAGGCGTTCGTCGAGCGCTTCCGGCGCGAGGCGTCCGCGGCCGCGGGCCTGAACCACCCGAACATCGTTGCGGTGTACGACCGCGGCGAGGCCGAGGGCACGTACTACATCGTGATGGAGTACCTGAAGGGCCCCGACCTCAAGAAGGTCATCCGCGACCAGGGGCCGCTGGACCCCGCCGTGGCCGTGGACAACGCCCTGCAGATCCTGTCCGCGCTCACGGCCGCGCACGCCGCGGGCATCATCCACCGCGACATCAAGCCGCAGAACGTGATGGTGAGCGGCGACGGGCGGCTGCGCGTGGCCGACTTCGGCATCGCCCGCGCCGACGCCGACCAGCAGATGACCGAAGCGGGGTCGGTGATCGGCACGGCGCAGTACCTGTCGCCCGAGCAGGCGCAGGGCGAGGAGACCACCGCCGCCAGCGACACCTACGCCGTGGGCATCGTGCTGTACGAGATGCTCACCGGACGCCTGCCGTTCGATGGCGACCGCCCCGTGACGGTGGCGATGAAGCAGATCAACGAGCCCCCCGTGCCACCGCGCGTGTTCGCGCAGGAGATCCCGCCCGAACTCGATGCGGTGGTGATGAAGGCGCTGTCCAAGCGACCGGAGGACCGCTACCAGAGCGCCGAGGACTTCACCGCGGCACTGCTGGAGGTGCGGTCGGCCATGTCGGGCGGCCAGCAGTCCACCCTCATCCTCACGGCCCCGGCAGCCACGGCAGCCGGCGGCGCAGCGGCGACCATGGAGACCCAGGTAGTGGGCAACGGATCAGGAAACGGGCGGAAGTCCGGCGGCGCAGGCGGTCGCAAGAAGAAGAAGGGGCGCCCGGCGATCTGGGGCATCGTCGCGGTACTTATCGCGGCGCTCGCGGTGTCGCTGGCCCTTGCCCTGACCCGCGGCGGGTCCGACATGGTGATGGTGCCCGACGTCGCCGGCTTCGAGGCCGCGGCGGCCACCCGTGCCATCAGCGACGCCGGGCTCACGCCCACCGAGCGCACGCAGGCGAGCGACGACGTCCAGCCCGGCGTGGTGATCGGCACCGAGCCCGAGGCCGGTACCGAGGTGGCCGCGCAGTCCACCGTGACGATCCTGGTGTCGTCCGGGCCCGCCGAGGTGACCGTGCCGGGCGTGGTCGGCAAGGCGGTCGAGGACGCCCAGGCAACGCTCGAGAAGGCCGGCTTCACCGTCACCACCGAAGAGGTGGACAGTGACAAGGAAATCGGCACCGTCGTGCGCCAGGCGCCGCAGGCCGGATCCATGGCGGGCTCCGGCGACACCATCACGCTGTACGTGAGCAAGGGCATCACCAAGGTGACCGTTCCGGACGTGACCGGCAGCGACGTGTCGGCGGCGCGGTCGGAGATCACCGGCGCGGGCCTGAAGGTGGGCAGCGTGTCGGAGGACGACGGTTCGTCCGGCCAGTCGGCGGGAACCGTGGTGGCGCAGGATCCGGACGGCGGCGCGTCGGTGGCCAAGGGCACCTCGGTGAACCTGGTGATCGCCGCCGAGAGCGGGGCGAGCGTGCCGGACGTCACGGGCAGCGACCAGTCCACGGCGCGGTCGAAGCTGGAGAGCCTGGGCTTCAACGTCACCTCATCAGGGGCCGAGAGCACGCAGCCCGAGGGCACCGTGATCGACCAGGAGCCGTCCGCCGGGTCGAGCATTCCCGCCGGATCCACCGTGACCATCATCGTGGCGTATCCGCCCACATCGGGCGGCGCGTCGTCGGGCGGATCGGGCGGCGGGTCGCAGGCGCCGGCGCCGTCGGGCGGATCCAGCGGATCGGGTGGATCGAGTGGCGGCTCGCAGGCGCCGGCGCCGACTCCTTGAGCGGGATCGCCGTCCTCGGGGGCGGGCGTAGCAGCGAGCACGAGGTATCCCTCGAGTCGGCATCGTCCGTCGCGGCGGCGATCGACCGCGCGCGCCATGAGGTGATCGAGGTCACCATCGGCCGCGAGGGTGCGTGGGAGGCAGGCGGCCACGCGGTGGCGCTCGTACCCGGTGCGGGCGACCAGGCATGGCTGCTACCGGTGGGCGAGGGCGGCGCGGCACGGGCGATCGACCTGGTCTTCCCCGTGCTGCACGGCCCATGGGGTGAGGACGGCACCATTCAGGGCCTGTGCGAGACGGCAGGCGTGCCCTACGTGGGCGCCGGCGTCGCGGCCAGCGCGGTGGGCATGGACAAGGCCCTGTTCCACGTGGTCGCGACGGCCGCCGGCATCCCGCGAGTGGAGACCCTCATTGTGTCCCACTCCGAGTGGCAGGACGACCCCTCCGGCGTGCGCGACCGGGTGGCCGGCGTGGTGGGGTACCCGGCGTTCGCCAAGCCGGCGCGGCTCGGGTCGAGCTACGGCATCAGCCCCGTGCCGGATGAGGATGCGCTCACGCCCGCGCTGCAGCTCGCCTTCGCGCACGACGACAAGGCGCTGGTGGAGCGCCGGGCGATGGGCCGCGAGGTGGAGGTGGGCCTGCTGGGGGACGCGGACCCCCATGCATCCCCACTGGGGGAGATCCTCCACGACAGCGACTGGTACGACCACGATGCCAAGTACCGGCCGGGCGGCATGCGCCTGGAGGTGCCCGCGGATGTCCCCGCGCACGTACAGGAACACGCCCGCGACCTGGCCGTGCGCGCATGGAAGGCCATCGACTGCTCCGGCCTCGCGCGCGTGGACTTCTTCCTGGAGGGCGAGGACCTCTACATCTCGGAGATCAACACCATCCCGGGCTTCACCTCCACCAGCGTGTGGGGGCGCCTGATGGCCGCGGATGGGTTCGACTACCCCGAACTCATCCAGCGCCTGATCGACCTGGCGTTCGCGCGGCATGAGGCGCGCCGGGCCTACCGGGGATGAACATCGGGGTGATCGCCGACACGCACGTCGGCGAGTTCCTGGACCAGCTGCCCGACGCCGCCCTGGACGCCCTCGCGGGCAGCGACCTGATCCTGCACGCAGGCGACCTGTCGGACGGGTCGGTCATCCCGGCGCTCGAGCGCATCGCGCCGGTGGTGGCCGTTCATGGCGACCACGACCTGCCCTCCGCCCCGGATCTTCCGCGGCGCGCCGTGGTGCAGGCAGGGGGGCTGCGCATCGGCGTGGTGCATGGCCGGCGTACCGCGGCGGACATCGCCGTGATCACGGCGCACTGGGCCGCCCGCCGCCGGTTGCGGTTCGACATGGGACGCGCCCGGTCAATGGCGCGGGCGTTCCGTGGCCACGACGTGGATGTGGTGGTGTTCGGCCACTGGCACGAGGCCGTGATCACCCATGCCGGGGGCGTGCTGGTGTTCTCGCCGGGCGCCGTGTGCCCGTGGGGCAGCCTGCAGGACGGGCGCCCGCCGCGGCCGGGGGCCACGGGCGTGGCCGACCGCGTGGTGCGCCGCTACCGGCAGCAGCTGGGCGACGCCGCCATGCGGGCCTCAGTGGGCCGCCTGGTGACCGGCCCCCACGGCGTGCACGCCGAGGTCATCCCCCTGGACGACGCCTAGGGGTCAGGCCCGCCGGGCGCGGGGATGGGCGCGGTCGAAGTCGTCGCGCAGGTGCCGGGCCGTCACGTGCGTGTAGACCTCCGTGGTGACGGGGCTCGCGTGCCCGAGGTGCGCCTGCACGTAGCGGATGTCCACGCCGGCCTGCACCAGGTGGGTGCCGCAGGAGTGACGGAGCGCATGCGGGAACACCCGCACCCCCTCGGATACCAGGCCCGCCGCATCGGCCACCCTCTGGACCTCGCGCCACACGTCCGACCGGCCCATGCGTCGGCCCCGCGCACCCAGGAACACCGCGTCGGCATCGCGGTGGCGGGCCTGATCCGGCCGCGGGCGCACGTCCCGGGCGCGCAGTTCCGGGCGCGCCGTCGCCAGGTACCGCACCAGCGCGTCCCGCGCGACCGCGGGCACGGCCACTGCACGGTGCCTGCCGCCCTTTCCCTGCACCACCACATGCGGGTCGTCGGGATCATCGAGGTGCAGGGCGGAGATGTCCAGCCCTGCGGCCTCGGTGGCCCGGATGCCGCAGCCATAGAGCACCTCCACCAGCGCGTGGGCCCGCACCCCCGTGGGCCCGGGCAGCGCCCCGGCCGCATCGCACATGCGACGCACCTGCGATGCCGACAGCGCCACCACCTCCCGGGACAGGCGCTCCTGGCCGCGCGAGGATCCGGCGGGCGGGCGCAGGTCCTGCACCGGGTTGGGCAGGTCCATCGCCCGCGACCACCAACGGCAGAAGGCCCGGACCGCCGCCACGCGCCGGGCACGGCTGGAGGGCCTGCCCTCCAATGCGTCGCGCCAGTCCTGCCACCAGGCCTCGGGGATGGCCGACAGCTGCGCGGCGGCCCGACGGGCCGCGGGATCGTCCTCCACGCCGAACGGCGGCGCACCGGCGGGGTCGGGCGCGATGCCCAGGGACTCGCCCAGCAACCGCAGGTCGCGCCGGTACGCCGCACGCGTGTTGGCGCTGCCACGGGTGGCGACGAAGCCCTCCGCGAGTGCGCGGAAGCCGTCGGGGTCCACCACCGGCGGGCTCATCCGCCACCCCTGGGGTGCGATTCGCGAAGCGTGCGCTGCAGCGCCCGGGTGGTGACGCCCGTGTAGCGCTCGGTCGTGGCGAGGCTCGCGTGGCCGAGGAACTCCTGCACCACGCGGAGGTGCGCACCGCCGGTACCACCGGGGCCCTCCAGCAGGTGCGTGGCCGCCGCGTGGCGCAGCAGGTGCGGCCCACCCGCCCGGCCCTGGGCGCCCAGCATGCGGCGCACCACCCGGTAGACGGCCGTTCCGTCCATGGGGGCACCGGTGCGCGAGACGAACACCCGCTCGCCCGCGGGCCCGTCACCGGGACGCGCGATGCGCGGGCGGCCCCAGTCGATCCACGCGCGCAACGCGTCGACGCAGGGCTCGGTCATGGGCACGGTGCGCGCGTGGCCACCCTTCCCCACCACGGCCAGCACCTCGTGCTCGAAGTCCAGCGACGACAGCAGCAGGTCGCAGGCCTCCTGGCGGCGCAGCCCGCTTCCGTACAGCACCTCCACCAGAGCGCGATCACGCAGGGCAAGTGCCTCCGCCGGGGTGGCCGGGGCGGCAGAGCGGACATGCTCCTCCGCATGCGCGGCGAGGGCCGCGGCATCGTCCTGCGAGAGTCGCGGCACGGGGCGCCGCGTGGCCCGCGGGGCATCCACCAGCGACGCCGGGCTCCGCCCCCGCGGAAAGTACGGCGCGAGCCACTCCCGCAGCGCGGTGAGGGCCCGGCGGCAGGTGGACGGGGCCCACCCGATGTCCCGGAGGGCCGCCTCCAGCATCGATGGGGTGACGGCGACAGGCCCGGGCACGCCGTGGGCGGCCAGCCATGCGGCCACCCGCCGGCAATCGCGCACGTACCCGGCCCGGGATGCCGGCGCGAGGGCCCGGGCACGACCACCCTGGCGCGCCAGGCGGGCGTCCAGGTCGCGCAGCGACGTCTCCCATGCGTCCGGCAGGCCCATCGGGGTTATGTTCGGCGCGCGCTAGGCGGTGCCTTCCAGGCCGATCTCCGACACGTAGGCCCGGTAGCCAGCGCCCTTCGCATTCGGGGGGAGCTCGGTGATCCACAGGGTGTACGTGGCTGATGGATCACCATCCGTGAGCACCACGGACTGCGCGCCCCCCTCGAACGTCCCGCTGCCCACCACGCGCGCGTCGGACCCCGGCTCCCCGGCGAGCACCTCGAACCGGCCACCGGGGCCATCGCTGACCAGGTCGAGGCGCGTGGCCACGGCCGGGGCCGCGAGGCCCAGCGACAGGCCCACGCCGTCCTTCAGGCCCCCGAAGTCGGCGGTGGCGTACTTCTCGGTACGCCATGAGGTGTCCGCGTTGCCGTCGTACGACAGCGGCACCTCGCCCGGCATCTCACGGCTCTCGCCCTCGGGGTCGGCGTCGGTCACCGAGGCCAGCGGCAGCACCGCCGTGCCGCCCTGCATGCCACCGGACATGCCCGGCACCGGCGACTGCGCGGAGCCCGGCACCGGCGAATCGGTGCCACGGCCGCTGATCACGAAGCCCACGGCGCCGAGGGCGCCCAGCACCAGCACCGCGCCGATGGCGAGCGGCCAGCGGCGCCGCGGCGCGCGGGCCACCGACCGCGGGCCGGATGGCCCATGGGGCGGCGCCGGTGAAACGGCGATCACGCCGGTCACGTCCGCGTCGGGCGCCGCGAGGGCGAGGCGTCCGGTGTCGGCGTCCGCCGCGGCGACCTCGGCTGGGATCACCGGGAGGGCGGCGGTCCCACCGGATGGCACGTCCACGAGCGCATCGGCCATGTCGAGCGCGGAGGGGAACCGGGCGTCGGGATCCTTCTCGCAGGCGCGCAGGACGATGGCGGCCAGGTAGGGCGGCACATCCGGACGCACGTCGCGCGGGTCGGGCATGGGGTCGCGCACCTGCCGCAGCGCGACGGCCATGGGGCTGTCGGCCGGGAAGGGCAACTCGCCGGTGAGCGCCTCGTACAGCACCACGCCGAGGGCGTAGACGTCGGTGCGGCCATCCACGCCGAGCCCCCGGGCCTGCTCGGGCGCCAGGTAGTCGCTGGTGCCCAGCACCGTTCCGGTCCGGGTGAGGCCGTCCTGCATGCCGTCGAGCAGGCGCGCGATCCCGAAGTCGGTCAGCTTGGCCACCCCGGCGTCGGTCACCAGCACGTTGTGGGACTTGATGTCGCGGTGCACGATCCCCGACCGGTGGGCCAGTTCGAGGCCGCGCGCCACCTGGCCGGCGATGGATGCCGCCTCGGCCGGCGCCAGCGGACCGCGTTGGCGGATCCGCGCCTTCAGCGACACCCCGTCGACCAGTTCGAACACGATGAACGGCTGGTCGTCCTCCACCGACCCGCGGTCAAGCAGGCGCACGATGCACGGGTGGTCCAGCCGGGCCACCACGTCGGCCTCACGGCGGAACCGGGCAAGCAGGTCGGGGTCGTCCTGCACGCGCGGGTGCATCAGCTTCACGGCCACCGCCGCCCCGGTCCCGTCGTCGATGGCACGCCACACGGTGGCCATGCCCCCGCTGCCGATGGGGCGCTCCAGCCGGTAGCGCCCCCCCACCAGGTCGCCGGCCGCCGTCACGGGTGCGCACTCGCCAATCGCACGCCTGCACCGTACGTACCGCCCGGGACGTCCCGGGCCGGGAGCGTGCGGCGGCGACGTGTCACATGCCGGGCCGAATGGCGCCCGCGCGCTGGTAGCGTCGCCGCGTGGCCACCCACACCATCCTCATCGTCGAGGACGACGCGGCCATCGCCGACTCCATCGCGTACCACCTCGGCCGGGCCGGACATCGCACCCTCACGGCCTCGGACGGGGCCGCGGGGCTGCGGCTGTTCACGCGCGAGCGCCCCGACCTGGTGGTACTCGACCTGATGCTGCCGCAGGTTGATGGCTGGCGCTTCACCGAGGAGGTCCGTGCGCAGGACCCCGACGTCCCCGTGATCATGTGCAGCGCGCGCACGAGCGAGCACGACCGCGTGCACGGACTGGAGATCGGCGCCGACGACTACATGACCAAGCCCTTCTCGATGAAGGAGCTCGTGGCGCGTGTGTCGGCCCACCTGCGACGCCGCGACAAGGAGCGCGGGCGCGACGCCGAGGGGCCGATCGAGGCGGCGGGGCTGGTGATCGACCCCGATCAGGTGCAGGCCTTCGTGGATGGCCAAAGCGTGGGCCTCACGCCCCGGGAATTCCAGGTGCTGCTCGTGCTCGCCCGGGCGGCGGGGCGCCCCCTCGCGCGCAATCGGATCTACCGGGAGGCCTGGGGCTACGAGATGATGGCGGGGGACCGCTCCGTGGACGTATTCGTGCGGAAGGTGCGCCAGAAGCTGCGCGCGGCGCTCCCCACCACCGACTTCGTCATCACCCACTACGGCGTGGGGTACCGGTTCGATCCGGCCCCCGCCGCCGGGCCGGACTGATCACCCGCTGCCGCAGTCCGTTGAGGGGGCGGGTCGCACTTCGCTAAGGTGCCGCGGCCACCTGGCGGGATGCCCGAGTGGTCAAAGGGAGCGGTCTGTAAAACCGTCGGCTCTGCCTACGAAGGTTCAAATCCTTCTCCCGCCATCTGGAAACGGAACCCGGCCGTGCGCCGGGTTCCGTCGTTCCGGCGTCATTCCGGCAGGCGCGTGATGACCAGCTTGGGGTAGGTCATCTCCATCACCGCCGATGCCGGCCCCTCGCGGGCATCGCCCGAACCACGGATGCCGCCATAGGGCATCTGGTCGGCGCGGAAGGTGGGGGTCTCGTTGATGAGCACGCCCCCGAACGCGAGCCGGCGTGCCCACGCCATGGCGGCGTCCACGCGGGCCGTGAAGATTCCCGCCTGCAGGCCCAGCGGGCTGTCGTTCGCGATCGCGATGGCATCGTCCATGCGGTCGTACACACACACGGCGATGACCGGCCCGAACACCTCCTCGCGCATCACGCGGGTGAACGGCGCGACGCCGTCGAGCACCGTCGGGGCGAGCATGGCCGGGCCCGATGGCAGCCGGTCGCCGCCACGGACCACCCGTGCCCCCACCTGCGTGGCCTCGGCGATCCACTCCAGGATGCGATCGGCCGACGCGGAGTCGATGACCGGGCCGACGTCGGTGGCCTCCTCCAGCGGGTCGCCCGCCACGAGCCCGTCCACCAGCGGCAGCAGGGCGTCCATCAGCGCGTCATGCGCCTCGCGGTGCACGATCACGCGCTGCACCGAGATGCACGACTGCCCGGCATGGGTGAAGGCACTGCCCGCGATGGCCCGTGCCGCCGCATGCACGTCTGCGTCGGAATGGACGATGACGGGCGTCGCGTTGCCGAGCTCGAGGGCCACCCGGATGCCGGGACGCGCCGCGCGGATGGACCAGCCCACCGTGCTGCTGCCGGTGAACGACACCATCGCCACGTCGGGGTGCGCCGTGAGGGGCTCGCCGGCCACGCGGTCACCCAGCACCCAGCCCAGCATCGCGGGGGGCAGCCCGCACTCGCGCAGGATCATCGCCAGGGCCAGGCCCGAGAGCGGCGTGCGCCCCGCGGGCTTCAGTACCACGGGGGCGCCTGCGGCGATCGCGGGACCGAGCTTGTGGGCCACAAGGTTGAGCGGGAAGTTGAACGGCGTGATGGCGGCGATGACCCCGATGGGCTCGCGCACCGTGGTGCCCACCAGCCCGACACCGGAGTCGGCGGCATCCATGGGGATCACCTCCCCCGCGAGGGTGCGGGTGACCGCCGCCGAGAAGGCCAGCGTGTCCACGCACCGCGCCACCTCGCCACGGGCCTGGCGGATGGGCTTGCCGGCCTCCGCCGCGATGAGCAGCGCGAGGTCCTCCGAGCACGCGGCCACGCGCGCCGAGGCCCGGTCGAGGATGCGCGCCCGCTCGGCAGCGTGCGGGGCGCTACCCAGGGCACCGCGCGCGACGGCCACCGCCATGTCCACGGCCTCCTCGCCGGAGACATCCACCCGTGCAACCTCGTCGCGGTCGTAGGGCGACAGCACCGGCTGGGTGCCGATGGCGGGCAGTACCTCATCCCCGGCCGTGGCGTGCAACGGAATCCAGTCGGGTACGGCGATGCGCGGCATGGGCGCAGGCTACCGTGGTCGCCATGGCGCCCCTGCTTCCCGAGGAGATCTCGCCCGATCCCCTGCGCGCGCTCTGCGCCTGGATCGATGAGGCCCGCGCCACGGGCCAGCCGCAGCCCCTCGCCATGACGCTCGCCACGGCCGGGCAGGACGGACGTCCCTCCGCGCGCATGGTGTTCGTGCGGCGATGGGGGCCGCGCGGTCTCGAGTGGATCACCGACGGACGCTCGCGCAAGGCACGCGAGGTGGCGGCCCGGGCGGATGCGGCCGGGGTCTTCTTCTGGGCCGGCATGGGACGCCAGGTACGGGTGGAGGGGCCCGTGCACCTGCTGCCCGATGACGAAGTGGCGGATCACATCGCGCGCCGCCGACCCCAGGCCCGGCGGGCGGCCCGGGCGTGGCGGCAGGGCGAGCCACTGCGCTCGCGCGGCGACCTGCACCGGCGCCTCGCCGCGGTGCCGCCCGATGAAGACCCCGGGGCCGTGCCACCGGGGTGGGTCGGGCACCGCCTGGAGCCCCGCGTGATCGAGTTCTGGCAGGAGGACCCCGACGGCCTGCACGACCGCATCCTCGCCACGCGCGTGGCCGCGGGCTGGGCGGTGGAACGACTCGCGCCATAGGCGGACACCCCGCGCCGTTTGTGCACCTCTATAGTCCCCGGCACGACGCCATGGGCGGTGGTGAGGGAAGCCGGTGCGATTCCGGAGCGGTCCCGCCACTGTGACCGGGGCGCCGCCGCTGGGGTCTACGAGGCCCGGCCACTGGGGATCACCCGGGAAGGCGCGGGGGCGCAGGACCCGGGAGCCAGGAGACCTGCCTCCGCCTTGGCACCACGACCTTCGAGGACTGAGGTGACGGTGCGCGGGTACCCCGACGGGACCCCACATGAGGTGACCCCGCCCGGCGGCCCCGTGGTGGCCCGCGTGCGCGGGCTGCGATTCACCTACGGCGGCGCCCCGGCCGCCGCCCTGGACGGCGTGGACCTGGACGTCCACGCGGGCGAGGTGCTGGTGCTGGAGGGTCCCTCGGGCGGCGGCAAGAGCACGCTGCTGCGCTCGCTCGCCGGGCTCGTTCCCGACTTCCACGGCGGCATGCTGGGCGGCAGCGTCGAGGTGGCCGGCATGGATGCCCTTCGGCTGCCTCCCGCCGCGCTCGGCGGCGCCGTGGGCATGGTGTTCCAGGACCCCGAGGCGCAGGCGGTGCTGGGCACGGTGGAGCGCGACGTGGCATTCGGCCCGGCCAACGCCGGCATGCCGGTCACGGAGATCGCCCGGTGCGTGGACGGCGCCCTGCAGGCGGCCGGGGCATCGCACCTGCGTGATCGCCGCATCGAGGCGCTGTCCTCCGGCGAGCGGCAGCGCGTGGCCATCGCCGGGGTCCTGGCCCGTGGTCCGCGGCTGCTCCTGCTGGATGAGCCCACCTCGCAGCTGGACGCGCAGGCCGCGGCGGACCTGGCGCGCGCCCTTCGCGAACTGGCCGATGCGGGCACTGCCGTGGTCATCACCGAGCACCGCGCCGAGCGCGTGCGCCCCATCGCGGATCGCGTCCTGGCGGTGTGCTGCGGCCAGGTGGGGCCGGCCGAGCCGGACGAGGCCGCCGGGGAGCCGCCCGCGCCGTGCACCGCCGCGGCGCCGCCCGCAGCGCGCGCGGAGGGCATCATGGCGGGCCACGACGGGCGGCACGTGCTGCGCGGTGCGTCCGTGGCACTCGTACCCGGCCGCGTCACGGCGCTCACCGGACCCAACGGCAGCGGGAAGAGCACGCTCCTGCGCACCCTGGCGGGCCTGCACTGCCCCACGGACGGGCGCGTGCTCCTGGGGGATGAGGATGTCTCCGCGCTGCCGCCGGAGTTGCGATTCCCCCGGCTCGGGATGGTGCCGCAGGATCCGGGCCGCCATCTGCTCACCGAGCGCGTGGATGACGAGATCGCCGTGGCCCTGCGCGTGCAGGGCATCACCGGCAGCCTGCGCGATGCGCGCATCGCCGCGGTCGCGCACGACCTGGACCTCGGCCACCTGCTGGACCGCCATCCCCTCGACCTCAGCGTGGGCGAGCGGGAGCGCGTGGCGCTCGCCGCGATCCTGGTGGCCGACCCCGCGGTGCTGGTGCTGGACGAGCCCACGCGCGGCATGGACCCGTCCCGCAAGAGGGCACTGGCCCACCTCATCCGGCGCCGGGCGGCAGAGGGCGCCGCGGTGCTGGTGGCCACCCACGACGGCCCCTTTGCCGTGGCCGCGGCCGACGAGGTGCTGGAGATGGTGAACGGGGACGCCGTGCCCACGGGCCTTCCGCCCACGTCCCTCCTGCACGCGTGAGCGCTGCCGCCGTGGTGGTCCTGGCGACCATCGCGCTGCTGCTGCTGGGATGGGTGACGTGGGAGCGCGGTGCCGGTGGCCCCAAGATGCTCGCGCTCACCGCCACGCTGGGTGCGGCCACCGCCGCGGGGCGGGTGCTGTTCGCCGCCGTGCCCTCGGTGAAGCCCGTCACCACGATGTGCCTGGTGGCCGGTGCCGCGCTGGGGGCCCGCGCCGGCATGGCCGTGGGGGCACTCGCCGCGCTCATCTCCAACGCCTTCCTCGGCCAGGGCCCCTGGACCCCCGCCCAGATGCTGCTGTGGGGAGCCGTCGGCGCCTCGGGGGCCCTGCTGCGCCCGGCCACGCGCACCCGACTGGGCCTGGCCCTGGTGGCCGGCGCCTGGGGACTGGCATTCGGCTGGGCCATGAACCTGTGGTTCCTCGCCACCTTCGGCCCCGAGGTCTCGTGGGCGGCGTTCATCGCCGCATGCGTCGCGAGTGCGTGGTTCGACGTGGCCCACGCGGTGGGCAACGTGATCTTCGCCCTGGTCATCGGGCCCGCCCTGTACCGCCTGCTGTCCCGCTACGCGGCCCGGGTGCGCGTGCAGCACGCCCCGGCTCCCGGGGCACCCGCGGGCTAGGCGCCCGCGATCTCGCGGGCGCGGGCGCGGAGGGCCCCCTCGGCGCGCTCCGCGCGCTCATGGGCATCCGAGCCCCACGAGCGGGCCGCCGCGATGTCCTCGCGGCACGACGCCACCATTTCCTCGGTGCGGCCCGGGGCGGATGAGCCCTCCTGCAGGCGCATGTCGGCGGCCGCCTCGGGGTCGAGTGCCCGCCGCATCAGGTCGGCATCCACCTGCAGGTCGATGCCATCGCTGGCCATGGCGGCCTCGGCGAGCAGCTCCGGGGTGAGGGCCGACTCATCACGCCCCGAATCCACCAGCATCTTCACGGCGCGCCCCACCACATGGTGGGCGGTGCGGTAATCCAGCCCGGCCTCCTGCGCCAGCACGTCCGACAGGTCGGCGGCGGTGATGAACCCGCTGCGCGCGGCCTCGGCCGCCCGGGTGGCATCCAGCGTGAGGCCCGCCACGACCTCGGCCATCAGCCGGGTGGATGCCACCACCTCCTCCAGGGCCCGGGGAACCACCGTGTTGAGCACATGGAAGTGATCGGTGCGGGCCGAGCCCGTGTGCAGGGCCACCAGCATCCCGGCGAGGTCACCGGCCACCGTTCCGGCGGTGGCACGCACCACGGCGAGGGCGTACGGGTTGCGCTTCTGCGGCATCAGAGCGCTCGCGCGGCTGTGCTGATCGGCCAGCTGCGCGATGCCGAACTCGCGGCTGGCCAGGATCTCCAGGTCCTGCGCCAGCTCCGACTGATGCGTGGCCGTGGTCGCCGCAGCGGACATGAGGTCGACGTAGGGATCCCACTGCCACATGGCGTCCTTCACGTGCGGCACCGTGCCGGCGGTGCCGAGCAGGTCGGCCAGGCGTGCGCGGTCCAGCGGCCAGCGCGACCCCGCGCTGCCGCCGGCTCCGGCCACCGACATGTCCAGCTCCTCATGGATGCCGCGGAGTCGTGCCGCATCGCGCAGCGCCGGGTAGGCATAGGCCAGCACCAGGTGCCCGAGGCGCGTGGGCTGCGCAGGCTGCAGGTAGGTGTAGTCGGCGGCCAGGTCGGTGGCATGTCGTGCCGACAGGTCCACCAGGGCGGCGGCAAGGGCCACGCAGGCGTCGTGCAGGTCGCGGGCGCCATCGCGCGCCACCATCCGCAGCCCCACCCGGAAGGCCTCGCGGCGCGGGCGCCCCGCCGACAGCCACCCTGCGGCCGTGGCGCCCGCCCGCGCACGCAGTTCGTGCTCGCGGCTGTTGAATGCATCGCCCAGCGCGGGGTTCCACGGGAAGGCGTCACCCGGAATGGCATCCAGCTCGAGGAGCGCGGAGATGAGCGCCCGCGCCTGGTCCCCGGGGATCGCCCCGGCCTCCGCCAGCATCACCGCGTGGGCCAGGTCCGACGTGCTCAGCCCCCGGGCCAGCCGCGGCCCTGCCTGCGACTCGTAGCGGTAGCCGGCGTCGATCAGCGCGTCGGCCGGGCCGCCATCCAGGCGCCCGCCGCTCCCGAGGTAGTCCTGCGACACGCCCGGCAGCCTAGCGGGCCGGACGGAAACCACGCAGACGCAGGGAGTTCGTGACCACGAAGATGCTGGACAGCCCCATGGCCGCGGCGGCAATGAGGGGATTCAGGAGCCCCATGACCGCCAGGGGGATGGCCGCGACGTTGTACCCGAAGGCCCACACGAGGTTCCCCTGGATGGTGCGGAGCGTGCGCCGCGACAACCGGATGGCGTCGGCGATCGCCCGCGGGTCGGGGGTAACCAGGGTGATGTCCGCGGCCTCGGAGGCCACATCGGTGCCGGTACCCATGGCGATGCCCAGATCGGCGCGCACGAGCGCCGGGGCGTCGTTCACGCCGTCACCCGCCATGGCCACGACCTCGCCCGCGGCCTGCAGGTCGCGCACCGCCTGCTCCTTGCCCTCGGGCAGCACGCCGCTCACGACCTCGTCGATGCCCACGGATGCGGCCACGGCACGGGCGGGCTCCTCGGCGTCGCCGGTCAGCATGACCGGCCGCAGCCCCAGATCGCGCAGCATGGCGATGGCGCGGGCCGCCTCCGGCCGCACCACGTCGCCCACCGCGATGATCCCGGCCGGCCGGTCATCCACCCGCACGGCCACCACGGTCAGCCCGTCCGCAAGGGCCCGGTCCCGCTCGTCGGCCAGCACGCCGTCCAGGTCGCCCCCGCGGCCCACCTCCACCGTCTGGCCCGCGACCTCCGCCGTCACCCCCACGCCTGCAGTGGCCCGGAACCCCGTGGCCCTCGGCAGCGCACGCGACGGATACCGGGCCGCCTCGGTGATGGCCCGCCCGATGGGATGCTCGCTGCCCGCCTCGGCCGCGCCCGCGAGGGCGAGGACGCCGTGGTTGTCCCACCCCGGACCGGGCTCGACCCGTGCCACGCGCATCACCCCCTCGGTGAGCGTGCCGGTCTTGTCAAGCACGGCCACGGTCACGCGGCGCGTGCCCTCGAGCACCTCGGGCCCCCGGATGAGGATGCCCAACTGGGCACCCCGCCCGGTGCCCACCATGAGCGCCGCGGGCGTCGCGAGGCCCAGCGCGCACGGGCACGAGATGACCAGCACGGCAACGGCGGCGGTCATGGCCTCGCCCGCGGGATTCCCCGTGGCGAGCCACCCCACCAGCGTGCCCAAGGCGATGAGGATGACCACAGGCACGAAGACGCCCGCCACCCGGTCGGCCAGGCGCTGCACGGGGGCCTTGCCCGCCTGCGCCGCCTGCACCAGCGCCGCCACCCGGTGCACGGCGGTCTCCGCGCCCACACGGGTGGCCCGCACGACGATGCGACCCCCCGCGTTCAGGGCGCCTCCCTCCACGGGGTCCCCCGGGCCGACCTCCACGGGGACGCTCTCGCCGGTCAGCAGGGCGCGGTCCACGGCCGAGGCGCCCTCAACCACCTCGCCATCCACCGGGACGCGACCCCCGGGGCGCACCACCACCTCCTCGCCCACCCGCACGTCCGCCGCCGGCACCTCCACCTCGGTGCCCTCGCGCACGACGATGGCCGTATCGGGTGCGAGGGCCATGAGCGCGCGGATGGCCTCGCCGGCGCTCCGGCGCGCGCGGGCCTCGAGATAGCGCCCCAGCAGAACCAGCGTCACGATTCCCGCCGCCACCTCGAAGTACAGCTCGGCCCCGGAGGAATCGGACGGCAGCAGCGACATGTGCATTGTCATGCCGATCTCGCCGGCCCCCAGGAACAGCATCGCCACGAGTGACCATCCCCACGCAACCCCCGACCCGAGGGAGATGAGGGTGTCCATGGATGCCGAGCGGTGGCGCAGCGCAGCCCAAGCACCCACGTGGAAGGTCCAGCCGCACCACCACACCACCGGCGTCGCCAGTATCAGCGACACCCACTGCCACCCCGGGAACTGCAGGGGCGGCGCCATCGACAGCACCATCACCGGAACCGTGAGCACCGCGGCCCACAGCAGGCGGCGGCGGAGTGCGGCGGACGCCGCCGCAGCGTCCCCGGCGTCCACCGGCGCCTCCGCAGCCGGGGCCGCGCCGTATCCCGCGCGGCGCACGACCTCCACGAGATCCGCGTCGTCCATGCCCTCCGGGGCGTCCACGTGCGCCCGCTCGGTCGCGAGGCTGACGGTCGCGGATACCCCGTCCACCGCGTTCAGCGCCTTCTCCACCCGCGCCACGCATGCGGCGCAGGTCATGCCCTCGATCAGGAGGTCGTGCTCAGGCAACCCCCTACCCGGCTTCGACGATCGCGTCGCGCACCAGGCGATCGTCCGGTTCGCCCTCCACCCGCAGGGTGCCCGTCGCGGGGTCCGCCGCCACGGCGCTCACGCCGGGCACGGCACCCACGGGATCCTCCACGGCCTTACGGCAGTGGTCGCAGCTCATCCCGGTGACGCGGTAGGTGGTACCACCCATGCCGACCTCCCGTTTTCCGCCGACGGTATCACCGGCGGCTCGGGGGCTAGGCCGCCGGGAGCTCCTCGGCCTCCACCAGCACGGCGGTGACGCCGGAGATGTTGAGGAGGCGCCGCACCGCGTCCGACGGGGCATGCAGGCGGATGGCCGCCGCGCCCTCGCGGGACCGCTCGTTGGCGGCGATGAGGGCACCGAGTCCGCGGCTGTCCATGAAGGTGACCGCGGCCAGGTCCACATAGACCATGCGCCCGTCGCGCTGAGCGTCGGTGAGCACCGCCGAGACCTCCGACAGGGTGCTGGCGTCCACCACCCCCTCGACGGTGACGACGATGCCCGAGGGGCGTTCGTCCGTGGTTACGGCGACGTGTGCGTTGCTGGGTTCCGTCATAGCGGGCCGGGACACTACCCTTCCGTGCCGGTAATGTGGCGACGGCGGACGGAGGGGCCGCCGCGAACCGCGAGAGGACGTCGTGAAGAAGCTGCCGATCTGGATGGTCACCACCCTGCTGCTGCTGGGCATCCTCATGACGTGGGCCGGCTGGTACGACCGCCACGAGGTCGGCTACCTGCCGTTCGTGCTCGGCATCCTCTTCATCCTGTTCGGGCTGGCCTCCGCGCCGCGGGTTTTCGCCGACGACTGACCTCACGGCGGGCGGCGGGCGCTTCGCGCTGTCGCGACCCGCAGGCCGGATCCCGGTGCTGCGCAAGGAGGGCGACCCCGTCGCCCTCGCCCGGGAGGCCCGGGGTGCCCGCATCGCGGGACCGCCCCTCGCGCCGCGCGTTATCACCACCGGGCGGGGCGTGATCGACTACGCGTGGGTCGCCGGGCAGCCCCGGCCCCTGGAGGACCTGGCCACCGGGCCCGCGCGTGCGCTGGGCCGGATGCTCGCCCGCGTGCACGCGCGTCGGGCCACGGCATCCGGCGGGCTTCCCGGATGGCCATCGCGGGCCCGGGACCTGCGCGCGTATGCACGGGGCCGCATGCGCGATGCCCTCGGGCGCACCGCCACCCGCGCGGAGCGCGACCTGGTGCACCATGTCGCGCGCCGGCTCCTCATGACCTGTCCGGCGGACGGCGCCTTCGCGTTCCTGCACGGCGACCTCGTCACCGGGAACATCCTCTGGCCGGCGTCGGCCCCGGTGCTCGTGGACTGGGAGTTCTGGCGCATGGGCGACCCCGCCGAGGACCTGGCCTACGTCGTGGCGATGAACGACATGTCGGCGGCGTCCGCAGCGGCGGTGCACGCGGGCTACGGGGCCACGGGCGACCTCATCGCCCGCGCCCGCGCGTGGGAGCCGATGGTGCTCGCCGACGCGGCGCTGTGGCTGCGGGCCCATGGCGAGCCCGGGTGGGCCCGTCGGCTGCTGGCGCGGGCCGACGCCGCGGCGGCGTGAGGCCCGCGTAGGCTCGCCCCGTGCCGTCGGCCGACCCCACCCTGCACGGGCTCACAACGGAGGAGGCCGCGCGCATCCTGCGCGAGAACCCGCCGCGGCCCGGCCCCCGCGGCAGCCGGTCGTTCGCCGACATCGTCTGGTCGAACACCTTCACGCTGTTCAACCTCATCCTCATCGTGCTGCTGGTGCCGCTCGCGATCTTCGGCCTGTGGGCCGACATGCTCTTCGGGGGCGTGCTGGTGGCCAACATGGCCATCGGCATCATCCAGGAGACCCGCGCCAAGCGGGCCCTCGACCGCCTGGCCCTCCTCGTCGCACCCCACGGGCGGGTGCTGCGCGACGACGCCGAGGAGACCCTGGCCATCCCGGATATCGTCGTCGGGGACATCGTCCTCATCGACCCCGGGGACCAGGTGGTGGCCGACGGGGAGCTCGTGCGGGCCACCGTGCTGAGCCTGGACGAGTCGGTGCTCACCGGCGAGTCCGACGCGGTGGCGCGACAGGTGGGTGACGACGTCCGCTCGGGCGCGTTCTGCGTGGCCGGCAGCGGTGCCTACCGGGTGACCGCCGTGGGCGCCGACTCATTCGCCGAGCGGCTCGCGGCTGAGGCCAAGGGCAATCGCACGCCGCCCTCGCCCCTGCAGATGGACATCAACCACATCCTCCGGATCATCATCGCGGTGATGGCCCCCCTCGCCGTGCTGATGGTGCTCTCCACCATCTGGCTGGACATCGGCGGGGCGGCCAGCTCGGTGCAGCGGGTGGTGGCCGCCCTCGTGCCGCTGGTGCCCGAGGGCCTCGTGCTGCTGGCCAGCCTCACGTTCGCGGTGGCCGCCGTGCGCCTCGCGCGCATCGGCACGCTCGCGCAGCAGCTGAACGCCATCGAGAGCCTGGCCAGCGTGGACACGGTGTGCGTGGACAAGACGGGCACGCTCACCGAGAACCGGCTGGACGTCGCGGGCGTGGTCGCCGCCCCCGGCCGGTCCGAGGACGACGTCCGACGGGCCGCCGGGCTGCTGGCGGCAAGCGCCGCGTCGCGCAACGCAACCGCCGAGGCCATCCTCGCCGCCATGCCGGCGGATGCATCGGCGCCCACGGCCGAGGTGCCCTTCGCCTCCTCGCGCAAGTGGAGCGGGGTCACCCTGCAGGGCGACGGCACGATCGTGCTGGGCGCCCCGGAGATCCTCGAGCGCATCGGCGTGCAGGTTCCCGGGGCGCTCGGCAGCGCCATCGCCGATGCGCAGGCGGCACGGCGGCGCGTCCTGCTGGTGGCCACCGGCGACCAGCCGCTGGACGGCAAGCAGGAGGGCCTCGGTCACCTGCCCCCGGTCCAGGCGGTGGGAGCCGTGCTGCTCGAGGAGGCCCTGCGGCCGGACGCCGCCGACACCGTGCGGTTCCTCGAGTCCGAGGGGGTGCAGGTAAAGGTGATCTCCGGCGACGGCGTGGGAACCGTGCAGGCGGTGGCGGTCGCCTGCGGGGTGACCGGCGCGGAGGAGGCCATCCAGGGCACCGACCTGCCCGAGGACCCCGCGCAGCTGCGCGACATCGTCACCCGCACCGCCGTGTTCGGGCGCATCACGCCCGAGCAGAAGCAGGCACTGGTGCGCGCGATGACCGAGAACGGCCGCTACGTGGCCATGATCGGCGATGGCGTCAACGACGTCCTCGCCCTGAAGGACGCCCGCCTCGCGGTGGCGATGGGCAACGGCAGCCAGATGGCCAAGGGCGTGGCCGACCTCGTGCTGCTCACCAACGCCTTCGCCACGCTGCCCCGCGCCATCGAGGCCGGTCGGCAGATCATCCGGAACACGCACCGGGTGGCCAAGCTGTTCATCACCAAGTCCGTCTACTCGGCGATCATCCTTCTGGCATTCGCCCTGCTGCCCATCGCCTTCCCCTTCCTGCCGCGCCAGCTGTCGATCACCTCGTCGCTGACCATCGGCATTCCCGCGTTCTTCCTGGCGCTCGCGAAGAGCGACGGCCCGGTGCACCGCGAGGGCTTCATGCGCAGCCTGGGCGCCTTCGCGGTGCCCGCCGGGATCATCATCTCGATCGCCATCACGGCCGCCTACCTGCTGTCACGCGGCCCCCTCGGGGCGAGCGTGCCCGATGCCCGGACGGCCTCGGTGCTGACCGCCACGCTCCTCGGGCTCGCCGTGGTCATCGAGCTCGAGCGCGGCACCAACGGCCACCGCGTACGCGGGTGGGTGTGGCTGATGGTCGGCGCGTTCGTGGTGATGCTCACCATCGGCCTGCAGGTGCCGCTGCTGCGCGACTTCTTCCAGGTCGGGATACCCACCGCATCCCAATGGGTGCTCATCGGGACGGTGGTGATCATCGGGATCGTCGCGCTGCTCGCGGTGCGCCGCATCCCCTGGCTGCGCCGCATGGAGGACCCGGCGCAGGGCCGGGACGCCGCAGTGGCCTAGCCGGGCAGGTCGATGCGCGTAATGGAGGTGGCGCGGCCACCCGGCTCGGCGCGGATCACCACGCCCTGCACGCGCACATCGCCGGTGGCGGGCTCGAAGCGCGCGGGAAGGCCGGTGAGGAACCGCCTGAGCACGGGCTCCTCGCGCACGCCGATCACGGAATCGTGCGGTCCGCTCATGCCGAGGTCGGTGATGTAGGCCGTGCCCCCGGCCAGGACCCGCTCGTCGGCGGTGGGGACGTGGGTGTGCGTGCCCACCACGGCGGTCACGCGTCCGTCAAGGTGGCGGGCGAGCGCGATCTTCTCGCTCGTGGCCTCGGCATGCATGTCCACGATGATCAGCGGGGTCTCCCGGCGCATCCGGTCGACGATGTCGTCCACGACCGCGAAGGGACTCTGCGCGGCCTCGATGAATACCGAACCGATGAGGTTCACCACTCCCACGCGGAACCCGCCGCTGACGTCGACCACCACGCTGCCCGAGCCCGGACCCCGCGTGGTGAGGTTGGCCGGCCGCAGGACGCGCGGGTCCTGCTCGAGCACCTGGACGATCTCGGCCCGGCGGAATGTGTGATTGCCCCCCGTGAGCACATCCGCGCCCGCCGCCAGGAGCGCCGCCGCCTGCTTCGGGGTGGTGCCCGACCCATGCGCCGCGTTCTCGGCATTCACCACCACGACATCCGCGTCGTACTCGGCGCGCAGACCGGGCAGGGCATCCTGCACCGCCCGCATCCCCGTGCCGCCGAACACGTCGCCCAGGACGATCGCGGTGAGGGAGTCGGTCGCCACCTAATTACCGGGCCCCGTCGGCTGGCGCAGCAGGTCCACCTGCACGTTGTTGCCGGCGTCATTGGTGTACCGGGCAATGTCGAAGGTGGCCACCCGCGAGAGGTCGCGCACGCGGCCGATGACCGTGCGCCCCGCCCCCACCGATGTCCCCACCTGCGGCACGATGCCGTCGGGACCCGGCTCGATGTGGCTCACCCGCACGGCCGCGTCGGGAACGTCGGACGGCGTGATGATGATCTCGAGTCCCTCGGGGCGCCCCGCGATGCGATGCGGAACCACCGCGGTGACCACGCCGTCCACCGGGCTGTACACCGTGGTGCCGGCCGGCGCACCGACGTCCACGCCCGAGGTGCCCGGCTCCCCGCCGTCATCGGCGGCGACCGCGTGCGGCACCGCCAACGACGGGGTCATGTTGATGGCACCGGGCTCGGCCACCGCGTGGAACAGCACGGCCGTGACCTGCCGGCGCGCGACGGGCAGCACCACCGCCACCTGCCCGGCACGGGCGAGCACCACCCGCTGCGGCGCGGGATCGCCGTCCACCGCCGACGGCGTGACCGGGGATGCCAGCTGTCCCGGCGGCGACGCGGCCTGGCCGCTGGACCCGCCGTCGTAGAACGCCAGCACCAGCGCGGCGATGACGGCCGCCACCAGCACGGCGGGCGCGACCACCGTGAGCAGTACCCGGTTGCTCCGGTGGCGGTCGGCCTGGCGCCGGACCGCGCGGCGCGACCGGAGCTCATCTCGCGTGAGGGGCGGCATGGGCCTCGCAAGGCTAGACCAGAGCAGGCGCGCCACCGGCGCGGGGAGGCCGCGATACCATGCCGCCCATGACCAGCCGCCAGGCGACAGCTCCGCCGTGGGCATGGATAGGGGCGGCGGCGGCCATCGTCGTGATGGTCTGGATCGCGGGCCAGACCCTCGGGCGCGTGCTGTTCGTGTTCCTGGTGTCGGTGGTCATCGCGCTCCTGCTGAACCCGTTGGTGAGGATGCTCCGCCGCGTGCACGTTCCGCGCGGGCTGGCGGTGGCCACGGTGTTCCTCTCGTTCCTCGGCGCAATCGCCGCGGCCGTGGTGCTGCTGATACCGCCCATCCAGCAGCAGATCACCACCATCCGCGCGAACCTGCCGCTCTACACCGACCAGGCGCAGCGGCAGGTGCAGAACCTGCAGGGCTTCTTCGACCGGAATGGCATCGACGTCGATGTGCAGGAGCGCGCGAACGCGGCACTGCAGGCCATCCGGGGCTGGGCCAACGACCTCTCGGGCAACGCGGTCTCGTACTCGCTGAGCGCCCTCGGGGCCCTGGTGGTGGCCATCATCATCATCGTCGCCGCCGTGTACATGCTGCTGGACGCCCCGCAGATCGCCCGCGCGGCGCGGCGCATGGGAGGCGCGTCCGCCGCGCAGTTCCTGCGGCGCACCGAGCACACGCTGGTCCAGTACATCAAGGCGCAGACCCTCGTGTGCCTGATCATCGGCGTGAGCGCGGGCGTGGTGCTGTGGATCTTCGGTGTCACCGGGATCTTCCCGCAGGGCGCCACCTACGCGGTGCTCTTCGCCGCGTGGATCTTCCTGATGGAGTTCATCCCGTACATCGGTCCGATCCTGGGCGCGGTGCCCCCCGTGCTGCTGGCGCTGTTCATCTCGCCATGGACGGCCCTGTGGGTACTGATCGCCTTCATCGCCATCCACCAGTTCGAGGGCCACGTGGTGGTGCCGCAGGTGATGGGTGACGCCGTGGGCGTGCACCCGCTCGTGGTGATCTTCGGGGTCCTCATCGGCGAGGAGCTCTACGGCTTCATCGGCATCATCCTGGCGGTGCCGGTGGTGGTCATCCTGAAGGAGACCGCCGTGTACCTGAGCGAGCGGATGGGCTGGTTCGGCCTCTCGCCCGCCGGTGCGCCCGCGGCGGCCGCAGCCGGTGCAGACCCGGCAGCGCAGGAGGACGACACGCTCACGGGATTCCGGCCGCCACCTCCGCGCCGCGCACCGGCAGCCACCGCGGCCGCGGCGGATGAGGGCGACACCATGGACGTGACGGCCGTCGTGGAGCCGCAGCCGATCCGGCCCTCCCGGGCCGACTGACCGGGTCCGCCATGCACGACGCGCTGCTCCGCGCGCACGGCATCGCGCGGCGCTACGGGTCGTTCGAGGCACTCGCCCCGCTCGACCTGGAGATCCGGCCCGGGGAGCGCATCGCCCTGACGGGCCCGAACGGTGCGGGCAAGACGACGCTGCTCACCATGCTGGCCGGGGTGCATCCGCCCGACGCCGGCGGCATCGCATGGTCCGATGCGGCACGCGGGCACGTGGGATGGGTTCCGCAGAGGCCGGCGGTGTACCCGCGGCTTTCAGCCCGCGAGAACCTGGTGCTGTTCGCGGGCCTCGAGGGAGCGGACGACCCCGCAGGCACCGCCGACCGGCTCATCGTCCGGGCAGACCTGCAGGAGGTGGCCGGGCGCCGCGCGGGGGCGCTGTCCACCGGCACGCTGCAGCGGCTGAACCTTGCGGTGGCACTGGCGGGGTCGCCACGGCTGCTCCTGCTGGATGAGCCCACCGGCACGCTCAGCCCGGACCAGCGCATGCGGTTGTGGCAGTGGCTCGACGACCTCGTGGCCGCGGACGGCATGGCCATCGCGTTCTCCACCCAGTCCATGGAGGAGGCCGCCGCGCGGGCCGACCGGGTGCTGGTACTCGGGCGGGGGCAGCTCCTGCACGATGGCCCCGCAGGGGCGCTGGACGACGCGGCCTTCCTCGCCCTGGTGGAGGACGCATGAGGGCCCTGCGCGCGGGTTCGCTGCTGATGCGCAAGGACCTGCGCGTGCTGCTGCGAAGCCGCGCGCTGCTCGCCGTTCTGATCGGCTACCCGGTGGTCATCGCCATCCTCCTGGCCATCGCGCTGTCGGGGGGCGACCGGCGGCCCACGGTGGCATTCGTCAACCTCGACGCGGCCTCGGGCCGCACGGTGCAGGTGGGTGATGAGCGCCTGTCGATCGAGGACTACGCGACGCGCCTGGAGGACGACGTGGACCTCGTGCGGCTCGACCCCGCGCAGGCCGAGGAGGCCCTCGCCGATGGCCGCGTGAGCGCCGTGCTCACCGTGCCGCGGGGGTTCATCGCCGATCTCCAGTCGGGGCTGAAGCCCCCCGTGCTGCAGCTGGCCACCAACCCACGCTCACCCATCGAGGCGCAGGCCATTGAGCGGAATCTGGAATCGGCGGTCTTCCGCCTGAACCAGGCGCTGGCGTCGGCCTACGTGGCGCAGGTGCTGAACCTGGTGGACCTGATCCAGGACGGCGGAACCGTGGGCATCTTCGGGCGTGCCGGCACGCTGCTGGGCCTCGCGCAGAGCGACCGCGTGCTGCGCCAGGTGCAGGCCCAGTTGCGCGCCGACGGGCGCGGCGGGCTGGCCGACCGGCTCGATCCGCTGCGCGACTACATCACGGGCGTCGGTGACAACCTTGAGCTCGCGAAGCCCGCGGCCCAGGCCATCGCGAGCCCCATCCGGCTGGACATCCGCGAGGGCGCACCGGGCCGGGAGCCGCTCAGCGCCCTGGGAATCGCGGGCGCCCTCGTCGTGGGCATCGGGCTCGTGGGGGTGCTGCTGGCGGCCGCCCTGCTGTCCGCCGAGCGCGAGGACCGGGTGCTGTCACGGCTCGGGCGCGGCCTCGTGGGGCCGGGCACGATCATCGCGCAGAAGGCGCTGCTCGCGGCCGTTGCCTGCACCGCGGTGGGCTACGTGCTGCTCGGGGTGGTGGCGCTCACGACATCGGTGGCGGTGGGACGCTGGCTGCTGTGGCTGCCCGCCCTCCTGCTCGCGGGCCTCGCCTCCGGGGCCTTCGGGCTGCTGGTGGGGGCGCTCGCCCGCGAGACCCGCACGGCGCTCCTCGCCGGCCTCATGATCGCCCTGCCGCTCGCGGTCATCGCGCTCATCCCCGGTAACGACATCGCCTACTGGGCCAGCGCCCTCGCCGGGTTCGGCCCGGCCGCACGCACCTTCCAGGGGCTGCTGGTGGACCCCGAAGTGGCGTCGTCCACCTACGCCGGCATGGGCATCCTGGCGGTGGTGGCACTGGTGTATGGGGTGGCGGCGCGCGTGGCGCTGGGCCGCCGCATGCACTCCTAGCCCTCCGCCCCGGAAAGGGCCCGGGCCAGCAGACGCAGGTAATCCGCATGCGGCACCTCGCGGGCACCGAAGCGCTCCACGTGCGGTGATGCCACCTGCACGTCGATCACGACCGTGCCCATGTCCCGCGCGAGGGAGATGAGCCCGGCGAGGGCCGCGTTGCCGCCATCGGGGCGGTGATGGAACATGCTCTCCGCGGTCATGGCGCGGCCGATCCACACCCCGAACAGCCCCCCGGCCAGCACGTCGCCGTCCCAGGCCTCCACGCTGTGCGCCACTCCCGCGCGGTGGAGCGCCTCATACGCGGCCGCCAGGCGCGGCGTCAGCCACATGCCATCCCGATCCCCGCCGCAGGCCGACACCACGCGGGGAAACGCGGTGTCCACGCGCACGTGATACCCGCGCCGGCGGAGCATGCGGCGGACGGTCGTGGGCACGCGCGCCTCGGACGGCAGGATCACCGCGCGCGGGTCGGCCAGGTACCACCCCACCGGCCCCGTGGCCCCGGCCTCATCCATCGGGAACAGGCCCTGCAGGTACCCCTGCACCATCTCGGTGGGGTTCGGCCCTTCCGCCACGCGGGCGACGATACACTCGCCCGTGGTGCAGGTTCACGCCACACACGCGCACGCGGGCACCGGGGCATTCCCGGCAGTCCGCCACCGCAGGCTCCGCCGCACGGAGGGCATCCGCCGCATGGTGCGCGAGGCCGTGCCGCGGCCCGAGCAACTGGTGCTGCCCATGTTCGCCGTGGAGGGCACCGGCGTCCGGCAGCCCGTTGACGCACTGCCCGGTGTCGCGCGCATGTCACCCGACCTGCTGGCCGACGCGGCCCGCGCCGCGCACAGTGCCGGCATCGGTGGAGTGCTGCTCTTCGGCGTGAGCGACCGCAAGGACGCGCAGGCGGCGGCGGCCCATGCCGCCGACGGGCCCGTGCAGCAGGCCGTGCGGGCGATCAAGGCGGCCGCCACGGATCTCGTGGTGATCACCGACGTCTGCCTGTGTGCCTACACTCACCACGGGCACTGCGGCCTGCTGGACGACCGCGGCGAGGTGGCGAACGACCCCTCGCTCGACGTGCTGGTCCGCGTGGCGGTGAGCCATGCCGACGCCGGCGCCGACGTGGTGGCGCCGAGCGACATGATGGATGGCCGGGTAGGTGCCATCCGCGCGGGTCTCGATGCTGCGGGGCACGAGGGCACGGCGATCATGGCCTACTCCGCGAAGTACGCGTCGGCGTTCTACGGGCCGTTCCGCGAGGCCGCGGGCTCGGCCCCCGGGCACGGCGACCGGCGTGGGTACCAGATGGACCCCGCCAACGGCCGCGAGGCGGTGCGCGAGGTACTTCAGGATGTGGCCGAGGGCGCCGACATGGTGATGGTGAAGCCCGCGGCCACCTACCTGGACGTCATCCGCGACGTCCGGGGTGCCACCGACCTCCCGCTCGCCGCGTACCACGTGAGCGGCGAGTACTCGATGATCAAGGCCGCGGCCGGGCACGGGTGGCTCGACGAGCGCCAGGCCATGCTCGAGACCATCACCGCCATCCGCCGCGCAGGGGCGGACATCATCATCACCTACGCGGCAGTGGACGCCGCGGGGTGGCTACGCGAGGAGCAGCCATGAGCACCGGCACCGCCCGACCCATCCGGCACGCGCCCGACGAGGTCGACCAGCGGCTCCTCAACGCCCTGCAGGCGGGCATCCCGCTGTCCCGCCGCCCGTATGCGGAGGTCGGCGAGGCCGTGGGGCTGGACGAGGCCGAGGTGCTGCGCCGCATGCAGGTGCTGAAGGACGCCGCGATCATCCGCCAGGTGTCGGCCATCTTCGACACGCGCGCACTGGGATACGAGAGCACGCTGGTGGCCGCCTCGTACCCCGACGACCGCCTGTTCGACGCGGCCGCGGTGGTCAACGGCCATCCCGGCGTCAGCCACAACTACCGGCGCACGCACAACTTCAACATGTGGTTCACGCTGGCCGTGGAGCCGGACGCGCGCATGTCGCTGGAGGACACCCTCGACGTGCTGGCGCGCGAGACGGGTGCCACGTCCATGCGCATCCTCCCGACGCTCATGCTCTACAAGATCAACGTGCAACTGGACATGACCGGCGAGAAGGGCACGACCGGACGGGCCGCGCCCGTGCCCCCGCCCCGGCGCGGCGACGGAGTGCCCCCGTCGGCGGAGGACCGCGCGGCCATCCTGGTGCTGCAGGAGGACCTGCCCCTGGTACCCGAGCCCTTCGACGCATGGGCGGCCGAGTCCGGATGGGACGTGGATGACCTGCTGGCGAAGGCCGATGAGCTGCGCGAGCGCACACTCATGCGCCGGTTCGCCGCCGTCCTCAACCACCGCCGCGCGGGCTTCGGGGCCAACGGCATGGCGGTGTGGAAGGTGCCCGCGGACCAGGTGGACGACTTCGGCAGCCGCATGGCCACCTTCACGTCGGTGTCCCACTGCTACCGCCGGCCCACCTATGACGACTGGCCGTACAGCCTGTTCACCATGGTGCACGCCCGCTCGAAGGACGCCTGCGAGGAGACCATCGCCGCGCTGGCCGACGAGGCCGGGCTCGGCGCGGATGACTACGCCGTCCTGTACTCCACCTTCGAGTTCAAGAAGGTGCGCCTGCGGTACTACTCGCCCCAGTACCGGGCGTGGGAGGACATCGCCATGGCCGGCCAGCCCCTGCCGACCGGCTGATGCCCGTGGAGCCCTCCCCTCCCGACACGCGAAGCCGCGAGCTCTTCGCCCGCGCCCGGCAGGTGCTGGTGGGCGGGGTCAACTCACCCGTGCGCGCGATGCGCGGCATCGGCCGCGACCCGCTGTTCATCGACCGCGCCGAGGGAGCGCACGTATGGGACGCCGACGGCAACCGGTACGTGGACTTCCTCGCCTCGTGGGGCCCGGCGATCACCGGGCACGCCGACCCGCTGGTGATCGGCGATGTGCGCGACGCCCTGCCGCGGGGGACCTCGTACGGCGCCCCGACCGAGCGCGAGGTGCTGTTCGCCGAGGCCGTCGTGGAGGCGTTCCCGTCGATCGAGCGGCTGCGCATGACCTCATCCGGCAGCGAGGCCGTGATGGGCGCCGTGCGGCTGGCGCGTGCGGCCACCGGACGCGAGGCGATCGTCAAGGCCGAGGGCGGCTACCACGGGGCCGTCGACGGCCTGCTGGCCCAGGCGGGCAGCGGCGCGACCACCTTGGGGGTGCCGACGAGCCCGGGCGTCACCGCGGGCGCGACCGCCGCCACGCGGCTGGTGCCGTACAACGACCTGACGGCCGCGGAGGCGGCGCTCGAGGGCGCCGCGGCCATCATCATCGAGCCGATCGCCGGCAACATGGGCGTGGTGCCCCCCGCACCGGGGTATCTCGAGGGCCTGCGCGCGGCCTGCGATCGCACCGGCGCGCTGCTGATCCTCGATGAGGTCATCACGGGCTTCCGCGTGGCGCGCGGCGGCGCACAGGAACTGTTCGGGGTGCGCGCCGACCTGACGTGCCTGGGCAAGATCATCGGCGGCGGACTGCCCGTGGGGGCATTCGGCGGCCGTGCGGAGGTCATGTCCGAGCTCGCGCCCGATGGACCCTGCTACCAGGCCGGAACGCTGTCGGGGAACCCCCTCGCCACGACCGCAGGACTGGCCGTGATGTGCCGGCTGGCGGAGCCCGGCACCTACGAACGGCTGGAGGAGGGCGGCGCACGCCTCGAGCAGGTCATTCGCGACAGCGGGGCACCGGTCACCATCAACCGGGTGGGGTCGATGCTCACGCCGTTCCTCACCGATGGCCCGGTGACCGACTACGCCGGCGCAACGGCGTGCAACACCGATCTCTACGCCGCCATCGCGCGCGGTCTGCTGGCCCGGGGCGTGTACCCCCCGCCGTCGCAGTTCGAGGCCTGGTTCGTCAGCACCGCGCACCACGATGACGACTTCTCCGTGCTGGCCACCGCCCTGGCAGGGGCGCTGGACGAGGCCGGGGCGTGATCGGCGTCGGCGCGGATCGCGTGAGCGCCGTGCTGTCGGAGCAGCCGGCGCTGGCCGGGCGCACGGTGGACGCCGTGGAGGTGCTGGTGCCCGTGGTCAGCCCGCCGCTGCCGCGCGAGAACGCACTGGGCCTCGAGCTCATCCTCGAGGGCTTCCTGCTGCACCGGGGCCGGCCCCGCCACGTGGACCATGTGCCCATGGGGGCCGCGGTGCTGGCCGGTGACTACTGCTACGCGCAGGGGCTCGTGCGCATCGCGGCCACCGGCGACCTCGACATGGTCGAGGCGCTGGGCGATCTGGTCGCGCTCTCGGCGGCGGCGGTCGCGTCCGGCCGCGAGGACGACCTCCTGCCGCTCTGGCGTGCATCGGCCGCTGCGATCGGTGGCGAGTCGGGGCCAGGGACGGCCGGTGCGGTGCGGGCCGCACGCGCGGCCCTGCGCGACGGCGTGCCCGGGCCCATCCACGAGATCGCCGCCGGGCTGCCGCCCGTGGCCGGGCTGGAGGAGGCACTCACCGGATGAAGGACCTTCGCGAGTGGATGCAGGCGCTCCGCGGAATCGGCGAGCTGATCGAGGTGGACGCCCCGGTCGACCCCCACCTCGAGATCACCGAGATCGCCGACCGCGTGATGAAGGCCGGCGGGCCGGCGCTGTTGTTCCGGAACGTGATCGGCTCCGACCTGCCGGTGCTCATCAACCAGTTCGGCAGCGAGCGCCGCATGGCGATGGGCCTGGGCGGCGCCGACCTCGACGAGATCGCGGGGCGCATCGCCCAGATCGCGCAGATGCAGCCGCCGCAGGGCCTGATGGACAAGGTGAAGGCCCTCGGCACGCTGAAGGACCTGGCGTCGCTGGGCACCCGCACCGTGCGTTCGGCCCCGTGCCAGGAGGTGGTGATGCGGGGCGACGACGTGGACCTGGACCGGATCCCGATCCTCACCTGCTGGCCGGGGGACGGCGGCCCGTTCGTGACGCTGCCCCTGGTGTTCAGTCACGACCCGCGGACCGGTGCCCGCAACTGCGGCATGTACCGGGTGCAGAAGGTGGACCGGCGCACCTGCATGATGCACTGGCAGGTGCACAAGGACGGTCGTCAGCACCTGCTGGACTCCGAGGGGCGCGTGCCGGTGGCCGTGGCCATCGGAACCGACCCGGCGGTCACCTATGCGGCGACCGCGCCCCTGCCCCCCGCGCTCGACGAGATGATGTTCGCGGGGTTCCTGCGCGGCGAGCGCGTGGAGATGGTGAAGGCGGTCACCCAGGATATCGAGGTGCCGGCGCGGGCCGAGGTGGTGCTGGAGGGGTACGTGGATGCCACCGACATCCGCGACGAGGGGCCGTTCGGCGACCACACGGGCTTCTACACCCCGGTGGACCAGTACCCGGCGTTCCATGTGACCGGCATCACCATGCGACGCGACGCCATCTACTCCACCACCATCGTGGGCATGCCGCCGATGGAGGACTACTGGCTGGGCAAGGCCACCGAGCGGCTCTTCCTGCCGCTCATCCGCATGACCGTGCCGGACCTTGTGGACATGAACCTCCCGCTCCAGGGCGTGTTCCATAACTGCGCCATCGTGTCGGTGCGGAAGCGCTACCCCGGCCACGCGAAGAAGCTGATCAACGCCGTGTGGGGCCTGGGACTGCTGTCGCTCACGCGCTGCGTGATTGTGGTGGACGAGGACATCGACGTGCAGGACGTGTCGCAGGTGGCGTTCCGGGCATTCTCGAACGTTGACCCGGGCCGCGACGTGCTGGTGGTGGACGGCCCGGTGGATGCCCTGGACCACGCCGCGCCGTGGCCCGCGTATGGCTCCAAGATCGGATTCGACGCCACCGCCAAGTGGGAGGGCGAGGGGCAGGTGCGCCCCTGGCCGGAGGAGATCCGGATGTCGGACGAGGTCCGCGCGCGGGTGGATGCCCGCTGGTCGGAGTTCGGTATCCCGTCACCCGGCCGCTGAGCCACGGCCGGAGCGTCCCCGCCCCGCGGGGACATACGGCCCGAAATCCCCCCGTTGCGCTGCGGTTTCGCATCGGATTGCCTCCCCTCGGTTAGTGTCGGGGGTCCATTGAACGTCTACGGAGGTTGGAGTGGCTGAGGACGAGCCGAATGGCGACGTGCCCGGTATCCAGGACGGGCCATACACGGGTCCCCGTGCGACCGACTTCACCCCGGAGCCGGACCATTCGGACGACCCCGGCTACGTCACGCGCACGCGGTTCCTCTCCAACGTGGCGATCGCCGGTGGCGGCGTGCTCACGGCCGCCATCCTCGTGCCCGTTGTGGGCTTCGCCGTTGCGCAGCCGCTGAAGGGCGAGGACTACCGGTGGGTGTACATCGGCCCCGCCAGCGAGTTCCTCAAGAATCCCCCGCCGTATGCCAACCCGAGCCCCTCGACGAAGATCGGTGAGGTCACCTCGCTGGCCGTCTCCGGCCCCGACCCCGACGCCGACCGGCGCATCTACGTGGTGTACGGCCTGAAGGACCCCGGCAGCCGCCCACAGCCGGAGCCCGGGGAGGACTCGGCCGTCTTCGAGTCGCGGTTCGCGAAGTGGGCCTCCGGCCTCACCGCCGCGGACTTCGACCTGATCGCCATCTGGAACCGCTGCGCCCACCTGGGCTGCCCGGTGGCGTACTCGCCCGGGTCAGCAGGGTACGTGTGCCCGTGCCACGGCGGCGCCTACAACTCCCGTGGGCTCGTGACCGGCGGTCCGCCGCCGCGGCCGCTTGACCGCGTGGACATCAAGATCGTGGACAGCAGCAAGTCGTACACCGCCGAGCAGATCGCCAAGGGCGAGGACCGCGTGCCGCTGGCAGTGGCGGCGACGAGCAGCAACCCCAACCTGCAGGTACTGGTCGGCAAGCCGTACTCGATTGACCAGCAGCAGGAGACCTTCCCCCTGGCCGACCCCGGCGTTCCCGTGTCGGGAACCCTGTCCCACATGTACCCGTTCACCTAGGAGCCAGAGTTGACGACCAAGGACATCGGGCCGAAGAACCCCGTGCAGAAGTCCGCGGACGCGACGATCGACTACGTCGATGAGCGCTCCGGGGTAAAGACGGGCACCCGCTGGTTCCTGTTCCGGAACATCCCGGAGGGCACCAGCTGGTACCAGACGCTCGGCTTCACCGCGATGGTGGTGTTCGGCATGCAGGCCATCACCGGGATCATCCTGGCGATGTACTACGTGCCCGACACCCGTGGAGGTGCCTACGAGAGCATCCAGCGCATCACCGAGGAGGTGACGTGGGGATGGCTCGTGCGCGGCATGCACAAGTGGGGCGCCTCGGTGATGATCATCGTGGTGTTCCTGCACATGGCCCGCGTGTTCATCTGGGGCGCCTACAAATACCCGCGCGAACTCACCTGGGTGACCGGCGCATTCCTGCTGCTGCTCACCATGTTCATGGGCCTCACCGGATACCTGCTGGTGTGGGACCAAAAGGCCTACTGGGCCACGGTGGTGGCGGTGAACATCTTCGCCTCCGCCCCGATCGTGGGCCCCTACATCGGCGACATCCTGCGCGCCGGCCCGGAGTTCGGGCCAGCCACGCTATCGCGCTTCTATTCGATACATATGCTCGTGATACCCGGCGCAATAGCGACATTTATCGGGTTGCACCTGTATTTCATCGTGCGCTTGGGGATCTCCGAGCCGCCGTGGTCCAAGCGCCGGCTGCGCATCGAGCGTGATGAGGAGGATGCCCGGCGCGAGGCCGCGCGCGAGCGCGCCAAGGCCCTGCCCGGCGCCGTCACGTACCCCGCGACCTGGCCCGTAAAGGCCGAGGAGGGCGTCCGATGAAGCCGGCCGACAAGAAGGCCTACGACAAGGACTACGCCCTCGCGAAGAAGACCGGGAAGCCGTTCTTCCCCTACGCGATCTTCAAGGACACCATCGTCGCGGGGCTCACGATCGTGGGCATCATCGTGCTCGCGATCGTCGTGAAGGTGGAGGTCGGCGAGCCGGTCAACGCAGCAACCACCGACTTCGTGCCGCGGCCCGAGTGGTACTTCTACTTCGCCTTCGAGCTGCTGAAGATCTTCGCCAACCAGGACGTGCTCACGCCGGTGATCATGGCGACGTTCATGGTGCCGAACATCCTCATCATCCTGCTGGTGGTGTGGCCGTTCATCGACCGTGGCCCCGAGCGGCGCATCTGGAAGCGCCCGTTCGCCATGGGAATGATCGTGCTGGTGACAGGGTTCCTCTGCTACACGACCTACCTCGGGGCAAAGACCCCCGCGGGCGTGTCATCGCAGGGGCTGCCGGTGAGCGGGCTTGACGAGGCCGGCACGGCGGGCATGCAGGTGTTCATGGACAACGGATGCGGCAGTTGCCACATGGTGGCGGGCGTCGGCGCGCCGGGTCCCGGGCCCGACCTGACCAACTTCGGGTCAAAGGGATGGGACGAGGCCAAGCAGATCGCATGGCTCAAGGCGCCCAACCCGCCGATGCCGTCGTACGCGTCGCTGCCGCCGGCCGATCTGGAGGCGCTCGCGACATTCGTCAACGGGCTGGGGACGAAGTACAAGTAGGCCACTCCCCGCCTGTCGAACGGTCTTTCCCGGGGTCCCGCATGTGCGGGACCCCGGCCGTTTGGGACCGGTACGGGTCTACCATCGGGTCGTGATGAGGATCTTCCTCGGAGTGACAGGTGCCAGCGGGGCCATCTACGGCGCGCGATGCCTGGCCGTGCTCACCGCAGCCGGTCATCACGTGGGCGTGTGCGTGTCCGACGCCGGGGCACGGGTGATCAGCCACGAGCTGCTGGGAGAGGGTCCACGGCCGGCCTCGTACCGCGATGTGGCCGAGCGGTTCGTGGCGGCCCACGCCGACCCCGGTGGGGCCGTGGATCTGCTGGACCCCGAGGACATCGCGTGCGCCTTCGCCTCGGGCTCATCGGGCGCGCGTGCAGCGCTGATCGCGCCCTGCTCCACGAGCACGCTGGGGCACATCGCCACCGGCACCGGCGCCACCCTCATCCACCGCGTGGCCGAGGTGATGCTGAAGGAGCGCGGACGACTGGTGGTGATCCCCCGTGAGACCCCCGTATCGCTCATCCAATTGCGGAACATGACCACCATCACCGAGGCCGGGGGCATCGTGCTGCCGGCCTCGCCCGGCATGTACGCGATGCCGGAGTCCATCGACGACCTCGTCGACTTCGTGGTGGGCAAGGCCCTCGATGTCCTCGGCGTCGACCATGCCCTGTTCCCCCGCTGGGGGCAGCAGGACGCCGCGGCGACAGGGACGCGCCGATGACCGCCGCCGCGCGCGACCGCGAGGTGTTCGACCACATCGCCCCGCGGTATGACGTGGTGAGCCGCGTCATGACCCTGGGACGCGGTGACCGCTGGCGGCAGGCCGCGGCCCGGGCGGCGGACCTGTGTGCGGGCGCCGCGGCGCTCGACGCCTGCACGGGCACCGGCGACCTCGCGCTGATGCTGGCCGATCGCGTGACGCCCCTCGGCGAAGTCGTGGGGGTGGACCACTCACCCGAGATGATCACGCGTGCGCGGATGAAGGCCCAGGCGACGGGCCGCCACTGCCGCTTCCAGGTGGGTGATTGCACGGACTTCGCATTCCCCGACGGCCGCTTCGATGCCGCCACGGCGTCGGGCGGGCTGCGGGGAATGGACGACCCCGCGGCGGCGATCGCCGAGATGGCACGGGTGGTGCGCCCCGGTGGACGGGTGGTGCTGCTGGAGATCACGCCGCCCGAGCGGATGCGCGGCATCCACGCGCGCGTGCTGCGCATGGCGACGCCCGCCGTCGGGGGGCTCCTGGGCGGCGATGCCCGGGCATTCCGGCACCTGGCCGAGGCCGTGGCGTACGTGCCGCCCCCGGAGCGCGTCGCCGCCCTGATGGCCGATGCCGCGATCGGGGACATCCGCTGGCAGCGCCTGGCGGGCGGCATGGCGACGCTGCACGTCGGCACGGTGACCGGATGACGACCGCTCCCCCCATCCACCAGTTCACGCGCCTGCTGCGGCCATGGATGGCCCAGTGCGAGTCGATGATCGCGATGTTCGCCGCCGGCCACGCGGCAGAGGTGACCGGCCCGGCCATCGACACGCTGGGGGCCGGCGGCAAGCGCGTCCGGCCGATGATGGTGTTCTGCAGCTCGTCACGCAGCGAGGACGAACGGGCCGCGCTGGTCATCGCCGCCGCGGCCGTGGAGCTGGTGCACATGGCCACGCTGGTGCACGACGACCTGATCGACGGCGCCCCGACGCGCCGCGGGCGCCCCACCGTGGCCCGGGCGCACGGCACGGATACGGCGATCAACGTGGGCGACTTCCTGTTCGCCCGGGCGTTCGCCGAGCTCGCACGCGTCGGGGAGCCGGCGGCGGTGGCAGCGCTCGCCGACGCCTCGCTCGACCTGGCGCGCGGCGAGATGGACCAGCAGCGCGCGGCGGGCGACCTGAACCTGACCGTCGAGGCCTACATGGCGCGGTGCCGCCGCAAGACCGGGGCGCTCTTCGCCGTGGCGGGCCGCCTCGGCGCGCTCATGTCCGGCGCATCGGATGAGGCCCAGGCCCGGCTGGCCGCATTCGGGGAGCACGTGGGCGTGGCTTTCCAGGTGCTCGACGACATCCTCGACTTCGCGGGTTCGCCCGATGCCATGGGCAAGCGGCGGGGCACGGACATTCTCAGCGGCACCGTCACCCTGCCGCAGATCCTGGCGATCGCCGAGGAGCCGGCGATCGGCAACGAGATCGGCCGCGTGGCCGCGGGAGGTGATGGCCTCGAGGCCCTGTGCGACCGGCTGTCGGCCCACCCCGGGACCACCGCCGCGCGGCAGGCCGCCATCAATCAGGTGGATCTTGCGGTTGCGTCGCTGGATGGCGACATCGGCGGCGCCGATGCAGATGCGCTGCGCGTGATCGCCACCGGGGTGGTGGAGCGGTTCGCATGACCCGCGACGAGGTCATCACCCTGCTCGAGGCCCGCGATCCCATCGCGGCGGCACATGGCATCCAGCGGCCCGGCGAGATCGGCTGGATGCGCGCAGACGACGCCGGGGATGGCGCGGTGCCCATCCGCTACGGCACCGGGACGACACCGGGCGAGGTGGCCGACCAACTGCTGGCCGTGGCGGAGCGCGCCGGTGAGGTACATGCCGTGCACCTGGTGCCGGGGGCCGATGCGCCCGACCGCCCCGGCTCCTGGGGCACCGAGGACCTTCTCGTGACGGCCGTGGCGCGGCGCGTTCTCCCGGAGACGCCGATCCGGCCGGACTGGCGCGCCCTCGGGGCCGGCGCATGCCAGGTGGCGGTGGCCTTCGGCGCAGACGAGTGGGTGATCCCGACGGATGACCCATCCGATCCGGACCACCTCGCAGAGGCCGTGGGCGCCCGGGCGGTGCCCCGGTGAGCGACCTGCGCGTAGGGCGGATCAGTGCCCTCAACATGTTCCCCGTGTACCACCACCTCGAGGCAGTGGCGCTGCCCGGCGTGCGATTCACCGATGGCCTGCCCGCCGCCCTCAATGCGGGTCTCGTCGAGGGGCGCCTTGATGTGTCGGCGGTGTCGAGCATCGCGTATGCGCGCGCCGCGGACCGCCTGCGCCTGCTGCCGGTCGGCTGCATCGCCTGCGACGGGGCGGTCGATTCCATCCGGCTGTTCTCGGACGTCCCGGTCGATCAGGTGCGGCGCGTGGCCGTGACGCCCCACAGCGCCAGCAGCGTCACCCTCCTGCGGGTCCTGCTGGGGCCCCACGTCCCGTTCCGGGTACTGGGTGACGACTCCCTCGCCGGGGAGGCGCTCGCCTCCGGCGAGGCGGTGCTGCTCATCGCCGATGCCGCGCTCCAGGCCCATCGAAGCGGGATGGCGCCCTATTCGACCGACCTCGGCGAGATGTGGCGTGTGCGCACCGGGCTGCCGATGGTGTTCGCGGTGTGGGCGGTGCGCGACGACACGCTGCGCCACCGGCCACGCGAGGTGGCGGCCCTCGGTGACGCCATCGCCGCAGCCCCCGCCGCCTTCGCTGACGACCCCGTGCGCGTCGTGCACGCAGCCGCGCAGCGCTTCCCGTTCGACGAGGACTTCATCGCGGGCTACCTGCGGCGGCTTCGCTACGGGTTCGGCCCGGATGAGCGGGCTGGGCTGGAGCGCTTCCTCGCCATGGCGCGGCAGGCGGGCGAGCTCGACCACGACCACGCGATGGAGGCCCTGGCCGCATGAGCACCGCCACGCCCACGCGCCATCTGGAGGTCATCGAGCGCCTGGATGCCGGCGAGCGGCTGGACGACGACGGGGCGCGGGCGCTCATCGCCTCGCGCGACGTGGTGGCCGTCGCCGCCGCGGCCCGCCGTGCACGCGACCGCGTGACCGATCCGGGCGAGGTCACGTTCATCGTGGACCGCAACGTCAACTACACCAACTTCTGCGTCACCGATTGCGACTTCTGCGCCTTCTACCGGCACCCGCGCGACCCGGGCGGGTACATCCTGAGCAAGCCGGTCATCTTCCGGAAGATCGAGGAGACGCTCGACCTCGGCGGCACGGCCCTGCTGCTCCAGGGCGGCCACCACCCGAACCTGCGCATCGAGTGGTACGAGGACCTCTTCCGCGACATCAAGCGGCGCTACCCCATCCACCTGCACGCGCTGTCGCCCAGCGAGGTACTGCACATCGCGCAGTACTCGCGCCTGGACATGGGCGAGGTTCTCGACCGCCTCATCGCCGCGGGACTCGATTCCATCCCCGGTGGCGGCGCCGAGATCCTGGTGGACCGGGTGCGCGATGTGATCGCCCCGCGCAAGACGACCACCGCGGAGTGGTTGGGCGTAATGCGCGAGGCCCACCTGCGCGGGCTCTCCACCAGCGCCACCATGATGTACGGGACTGTCGATTCGGTAGATGACCGCATCGAGCACCTGCGCGTGCTGCGCGACCTGCAGGATGCAACGGGTGGCTTCCGCGCGTTCGTGTGCTGGTCGTACCAGTCGGGTGGGTGCTCCGCGCGCGGGGACGATCACCTCGACACCACCGCCGCCGACTACCTGATGATGTCGGCGGTGTCGCGGCTGTATCTCGACAACATCGCGCACATGCAGTCGTCGTGGGTGACCCAGGGCCTGAGGGTGGGGATGCTGGCCCTGGAGGCGGGGTGCGACGACATGGGCTCCATCATGATCGAGGAGAACGTCGTCCGCGCTGCCGGGACCGCCTTCCAGCTGGACACGCCCCGCATGGTGGCGGCCATCGAGGCCACCGGTCGCCGCGCCGTGCAGCGCGACACCCTCTACCGGGTGGTGCGCCGCTTCTGAGCGCCCGCGGGGGGCTACCGCGTGAGCGGCAGACCCGCCTGGTGCCAGGCGACGATCCCGCCCTCGAGGTTGGCGAGGTCACCGAAGCCCTCGTTCTCCTCAAGGTAGCGGCACACGCTATCCGACCGTGCTCCGCTGTGGCAGATGAAGACCACGCGCCGGTCGCGCGGGACCTCCGCGATGCGCTCCAGCAGCTCCCCCATGGGGATGTGCATCGCCCCGGGGATCGAGGCCTGGGCCACCTCATCGGGCTCGCGGACGTCGATGAGCACAGCCTCGTTGGCGTCGAGCGCGGCCTTGGCCGCCTGGGCCGTGATCTGATCCATGCCGGGAACCTAGACGACGCCGGCGCCGACCTCGTCGGCAACACGGTCGGCCTCGAACGACGAGCGCACCAGCGGCCCGGCCTCCACATGGGCAAGCCCCCGGGACTCCCCGAGCGCGGCGAGCGCCGGGTACTCGGATGGAGCGTAGAAGCGCTCGACCGGCAGGTGGCCGGGCGAGGGGCTCAGGTACTGGCCCACGGTCACCACCTCGCATCCCGATGCCGCCAGGTCCGAGAACACCTGCGCCACCTCGGGCAGGTGCTCGCCCAGCCCCACCATGATGCCGCTCTTCGTCGGCAGGCCCGAAGCCCGTGAGCGTTCCAGCAATTCCAGTGTGCGCTCGTAGCGGGCACCCGGGCGCACCCGCTTGTACAGACGCGGCACGGTCTCGGTGTTGTGGTTCAGCACGTCAGGCCGGGCGTCGATCACCTGGTCCAGGGCGTCCCAGTTGCCCCGGAAGTCGGGGATCAGCACCTCCACCCGCGCATCGGGCAGGCGGTCACGCAGCGCACGGATGACGGCGGCGAAGTGGCCGGCGCCGCCATCGGGCTGGTCGTCGCGCGCAACGGCCGTCACCACCACGTAGCGCAGCCCCATGGACGCCGCGGCATCGGCCAGCCGCTCGGGCTCGCGGGGGTCCGGCGGCAGCATGGGCTTGCCCGAGGTCACATCGCAGAACCGGCACCCGCGCGTGCAGGTCTCGCCGGCGATCATGAAGGTGGCGGTGCCGCGGGTCCAGCAGCGCTGGATGTTGGGGCACGAGGCCTCCTCGCACACCGTCACCAGGCTCTCCTGCCGCATGAGCGACTTCAGCTGCACGTAGCCGGGTCCGAAGGACCCCTTCTCGACCACCCACCGGGGAAGGCGGGCCCCGTCCACCAACTGGCGCAGCTCGTCCGGGGTCACGTCCACGGGGTCCAGCGCCTCGCGCGGGCCGTCGCCCACCAGCACGCCACCCAGGATCACATCCGGCACGGCGCCGCGCGCACGCGCATCGCGGACACGCGCGAGCAGGGCCGCATCCGGGGCCGCATCCACGCGGAACGCGCGCTGCCGTCCGGGTGAGGTCGCGGGGCCATCCACCATGCACCGCAGGCTAGCCCAGGGCACGAGGGCCGGTGGGGCATCGGGTAGCGTGCCGGGCCATGGTCCTGTCCGATCGCACAATCCGCGAGCAGTTGTCCGCGGGCCGCCTCGTCATCGATCCGTTCGACGAGGCGCTGCTGCAGCCGTCATCCGTGGACCTGCGCGTATCCAACGCCTTCCGGGTGTTCCGCAACAACCGGCAGCCGTACATCGACCCGCGCGAGCCCGAGGCCGACCTGACCGAGGTGGTGGAGATCGGCGATGACGCGCCATTCATCCTCCATCCCGGGGAGTTCGTGCTGGGGTCCACGCTCGAGCGCGTGGGGATCCCGGACGACCTGGTGGCCCGGCTCGAGGGCAAGTCCAGCCTGGGCCGGCTGGGACTGCTGATCCACTCGACGGCCGGGTACATCGACCCGGGGTTCGAGGGCCAGATCACGCTGGAGTTCTCGAACGTCGCGAGCCTGCCCATCGCCATCCATGCAGGCATGCGGATCGGCCAGATCTCGTTCCTGCAGATGAGCACGCCCGTGGACACGCCCTACCAGGGCAAGTACCAGGGGCAGGCGGGGCCCACCTCCAGCCGGTCGCACCGGGACTTCCCCCGCTAGTAGCGTCGGCGCAGGCGCCGGGTGCTGTACCGGCGGTCGGCGGCCAGCCCCCCCACTGCGGCGGCCAGCAGCGAGGCCGCGGCGATGAGCAGGGACGCCCCGTCGCTGCCTGGGGCGAACTCCGGGTCGGTGGGTCCGCCGAACGCGGCCACGATCGCCAGCACCAGGCAGATGGCAGCCCACAGCAGCCACCCGAACACCCACGCGGCGGCGGCGTTCAGCGCGCGGTGATCCAGCGTGCGCACGCCGGCGAGGAATCCGCCGATGAGGAACGCCCCGATGATCGCCAGCGCGCGCGCCCAGAGGGGGGCCGCCGCGGACGCGGCGAGGCCGATCGTCCCGACCAGCCCACCCCATCCGACCGCCATGGGCTCAAGCCCGATATCCCCACCTCCCCCCGCATCGCCGTTCCGGGGACCCATGCTAACGTCGCCGCAATCGGATCCCCGCCGGGGAGCCCCGACCATGAGGTAAACCCATGCCATTCGGCATCGGCCCGCTCGAACTCATCATCATCCTGGCCATCATCCTGCTGGCCTTCGGCGCCAAGCGGCTGCCCGAGATCGGCAAGAGCCTGGGCACGGGCATGCGCGAGTTCAAGAAGGGCGTCACCGGCGACAAGGCCGCCGATGACCAGGTGACGGCGACGCAGGCCCAGGACGCGGCGCTGCCCGAGAAGACCGACGAGTCCACCCCCGCCGCCTAGCAGCGGGGAGTTCACCGCCCTCATCCGGGGGGCGTGGGTCCTGCCCATCGAGGGACCCGTCATCCGGGACGGGGGCGTACTGCTCGCCGGCGACTCCATCGTCGCGGTGGGGCGTGAGCGCGACCTTCCGCCGTGCGATGGCGTGCCCGTCACCGATATGGGCGATGCCATCCTCATCCCGGGCCTGGTCGACGCGCATTGCCACCTGGAGTGGGGGCTCATGGGCGGACTGGTTCCCGATGCGGGGTTCGGGGACTGGCTGGGCGCGTTCATCCACCGCACCGCGGGGGTGACGCCCGCCGACCGGGAGGCAGGGGCGCACTGGGCCGCCATCGTGGCGCTGCGCAACGGCACCACCACGATCTGCGACTCCGGCCCAGGCGGGTTCGCCGCAGCAGCGGCGGCCGCGACGGGACTGCGCGCCATCGTGCACCTGGAGGTGTTCGGTCGCGAGAGCGGTGCGGCCGCGCGCGAGAAGGTGATGCACCACGGAGAGGCCCTGCTGCGCGCGCGGGACGACGCCGGGCCCCTCGTGCAGGTGGGCGTATCGCCGCACTCCCCCTACACCGTGGGACCGGCCCTCTGGGGCGAGGTGCTCGCCGATCCGATCCTGGGAAGCGGATCGGTGGCCAGCCACGTGGCCGAGTCGCCCGATGAGGTGCTGCTGCTGGAGGAGGGCGTGGGCCCGCTGGTGGACACCATCACCTCGGTGGGCCGTGATCCTGCGTCCTGGCCCGGCGGCGGGCCCGGCGTGGTGTCGCGCCTCGCCGCCGCAGGCGCACTCCGGAAGGGCCTCATCGCCGCCCACTGCGTGCAGGTGGGCGCAGACGACGCCGGGGTGCTGGCGGAGCACGGGGTGCGCGTGGCCCACTGCCCGCACTCCAACGCGCGCCTCTCCTGTGGTGATGCGCCCGTGGAGGCCCTGGAGGCCGTCGGCATCCCGGTGGGGCTCGGCACCGACAGCCCGGCGAGCGCCGGGGCGTACGACCTGCGCGACGAAGCCCGCTGGGCCGCGGAGGCCCGCGCGCGGCGCGGGGTCTCCCCCGTGGCCGCCGACATGCTGGCCATGTCCACGATCGGGTCGGCGCGCGTGGTGGGACTGGGCCGCGAGATCGGATCGCTCGTCCCCGGCAAGCGCGCGGATATCGTGGCGGTGCAGCCGGCGGAGGACGCGCCGGTGGATGCCGATCCCGCGCTGGCGGTGCTCGACCCGCGCGCGCGTGTGGTGGCGTCGTGGGTGGATGGCCGCCAGGTGCTCAGCGCGGATGGTCCGGTACTCGCCGACACCGGGTCCGTCAACGCCGCGGCGCGCGAGGCGCGCGCGCGGATCATGTAGCGTCGCCGCGTGCTGTTCGACGGCAAGCACCAGAAGGTGCTCACCAAGGTGATCGCCATCATCGCGATGGTCGCCTTCGCGGGGTTCGGCCTCGTGGCCGGGGGGCTCGCCGTGAGCGGTGGATGCGGCGCGTCCGATCCCCTGCAGCAGGCGATTGACGAGGCGCAGTCGCGGGTGACCACGGCCACGGCCGGGGTGGATACCGCGTCGGCCGCCGTGAAGGCCTCGCCGAAGAGCGCGACGGCCAAGGCCGACCTGGCGCAGGCGAAGGTGGACCTGGGCGAGGCGCAGTCCTCGCTGGCGCAGGCGCG
>CALIKX010000033.1 GCA_938017905.1 uncultured Thermoleophilia bacterium
ATCGGCGGCCGCGAGCCCACCGGCGCCGACGGGCGCCGCGAGATGCCTCATCGCCTCGGGCGGATAGGGCGGCATGCGCCGACGCTAGCGCGGGGACGCCGGAACCGGGAGGGCGCACCATGCCGACGCGCCCCGCGAGGAGGTGGTCGGCCCCCCACCGTGCCGCTCCGGGGCGTGATCCGAACCTGCTTCACACAGGTCGGGCGACGGGCGGTGCCTCGCGTTGTGCGGCCCCGACTCCATCACCCTGGTCACGAGATACGGCTCGGAACTAAGTCCGGTCGCGCACACGGTCGGGTGCCTCGCGCACGCTAGTACGCGCGCCTAGGAATCGGCCGCGGGAGGCGGCGCCACGGAGCGCACCGCGAGCTCTGACAACTGGGCGTCGTCCACCCCCGCCGGAGCGCCCGTGAGCGGGTCCGCGCCCGTGGCCGTCTTCGGGAAGGCGATCACATCGCGGATGGAGCGTTCGCCGGCGAGCAGCATCACGAGGCGATCGAGGCCCAGTGCAATGCCCCCGTGGGGCGGGGCGCCCAGTCGCAGCGCGCGCAGCAGGAAGCCGAAGCGGTCCTCGGCGTCGTCCGGGCCGATGCCGATCGCGTCGAACACGGCGGCCTGCACGGCCTGGTCGTGGATACGGATGGAGCCCCCGCCGATCTCCAGCCCGTTCAGCACCACGTCGTACGCCAGGCTGCGCACCGAGCCGGCGTCGGTGGCGATGAGGCCGACGTCGTCCGGGTGGGGCGCGGTGAAGGGGTGGTGGAGGGGATCCCAGCGGCCCTCGTCGGCGTTCCAGCCCACGAGGGGGAAGTCCTCCACCCACACAGGCGCCCAGGTGGCGTCCGGCACCAGGCCGTGCCGCTCGGCGAACCGCACGCGCAGCGTGCCCAGCACCTCGGAGGCCACCTCCTCGGAATCGGCCACCAGCGTGATGAGGTCGCCGGGGGATGCCCCGAGGTCCGTGGCGATTCCGTCGAGGAACTTGGCCACGGGTGAGCGCAGGGAGCCGTCCTCCTGCACGGCCACCCACACCAGCCCCTTCGCGCCCAGCGCCTGCGCCTCGGCCATCAGGTCGTCACCATCCTTGCGCGAGGTGCCCTCCCCCGCGCCCGGCACCACAAGGCCGCGCACCACGCCGCCGCCCTCGACCACCGAGCGGAACACGCCGAACTCCGTGCGCCCCGCGGCCTCGGTCCAGTCGAGGATCTCCATGCCGAACCGCAGGTCGGGGCGGTCGGTGCCAAAGCGCCGCATGGCCTCCGCATACGCCATTCGGGGGAACGGCGTGGGCAGATCGATCCCCGCCTCCGCGAAGCACGCCACCAGAACGGCCTCGGTCAGGTCCTCGATGTCCCCGGGCTCGACGAACGAGGCCTCGACGTCCAACTGCGTGAACTCCGGCTGCCGGTCGGCGCGGAGATCCTCATCCCGGAAGCAGCGGGCGATCTGGTAGTAGCGCTCCAGGCCACCCACCATCAGCAGCTGCTTGAACAGCTGCGGGCTCTGCGGCAGCGCGTACCACTCGCCCTGGCTGAGGCGTGACGGCACCAGGAAGTCGCGTGCGCCCTCGGGCGTGGACCGCGTGAGCACGGGCGTCTCGACCTCCAGGAACCCGGCGTCGTCGAGCACACGGCGCATGGCGCGCACCACGCGGGCGCGCAGCTCCAGCGCCGCCAGGCGACGCGGACGGCGCATGTCGATGTAGCGGTAGGTGAGCCGGAGCTCCTCCGACGGCTCGGTGCTCTCGTCCTCCACCGAGAACGGCACCGGCTCGGTCTCCGACAGCCGCTCCAGCGCGCGGACCGCCAGCTCCACCTCGCCGGTGGGGATGCGCGGGTTGACGGTGTCGTCGGACCGCCGCACGACGTCGCCCTCGACGCTGATGACGTCCTCCAGGTGCAGCCGCTCGGCGGCGGCGTGGGCCTCCGGCGCCTGCTCGGGGTGGAACACCAGTTGGAGGATGCCGCTGCGGTCGCGGAGGTCGATGAAGATCACGCCGCCATGGTCGCGACGTCGGTGCACCCATCCGGCGACGCGCACCGGATCGCCCACGGCATGGGCGGCATCGGCTGCGGCGTGGGTGCGGTAGCGGGCGGCCCCGATCACGCGGGGTCCCCCCCGCCCATGATGTGCGATGCGATCTCCCCCACCGGTACCTCCACCTGGTCTCCTGTCTCCATGTCGCGGATGGTCGCGAGGCCCTCGGCGTGCTCGCGCGGCCCCACGATGACCACCCGGCGCGCCCCCAGCCCCGATGCATGGCGCATCATGGCCTTGAGCCCCCTGCCCGCGGTGCCGGCCTCCACGCGCAGGCCCGCCCGGCGCAGGTCGCGCAGCATGGGCATGAGCTCCAGCCGGATGCCGGCGTCGGGCACGGCAAGGTACGCGTCGATGCCGGCCCCCGGGTCGGCGTCCCCACCAAGGGCCAGGGTGATGCGCTCGATACCCGTGCCGAAGCCGACACCCGGAACCTCCGGGCCCCCGAGGGACGCCACCAGGCCGTCGTACCGGCCGCCGCCGCCGATGCCGCTCTGCGCACCCAGCCGGTCGCAGGTGAACTCGAACACCGTGCGCGTGTAGTAGTCCAGGCCGCGCACCAGGGTGGGGTCCACCTCGAAGGGGATACCCATGAGCCGCAGCGCCTCCAGCACGCGCTCATGGTGCTCGCGGGACGCATCGTCGAGGTTGTCGAGAAGGCGCGGCGCATCGGCCATGGCCGCCTGCACGGCCCGGTCCTTCATGTCGAAGAGGCGCAACGGGTTCTCGTGCATGCGCCCACGGGCGTCCGCCGGCAGGGAGTCCGCGTGGCGCTCCAGGTGGGCCAGCAGAGCCTCCCGGTAGGGCGCACGGCCCACCGGGTCACCCATGCTCGAGATACGCAGGCGCACCTCCGGCACGTCCAGGCGGGCGTAGATCTCGGCCAGCATGGCGATCATCTCGGCGTCCAGCAGGGGGTCCTCGCTGCCGAACGCCTCGGCCCCCACCTGCCAGTGCTCGCGGAAGCGCCCGCTCTGCGGGGCCTCGTACCGGAACATCGGCGCCACGTACCAAAGCTTCACGGGCTGCGGCAGCTTGTGCATTCCGTGCTCGGAATACGCGCGGGCAACCGGGGCCGTGCCCTCGGGGCGCAGCGTGAGGCTGCGGCCGCCGCGGTCGTCGAAGGTGTACATCTCCTTGCGGACGATGTCGGTGGCGGTGCCCACACCGCGCACGAACACCTCGGTCTCCTCGAAGGTGGGGGTGATGACCCGCCCGAAGCCGTTGGCCGCCATCACCTCGGCGGCCACCGACTCGATCCGCGCGCGCACCCGCCCCTCGGCGGGGAGGACGTCCCGCGTGCCCTTGGGGGCCCGTGGCGCCATGGCTACCGCCTGCCCGTCTGGCGCTCCCAGCGCCGCATGGCCATGCGATGCGCGAACCGGTCCAGCAGCATCCCCAGCGGGATCATCAGCAGGCCCATGATCGCCGCGTAGGCGAAGGCCGTGGTGGCCGAGTCGCCGTTGAGGTAGTACATGAAGGCGAAGAAGATCAGCGCCGCAATACCGGCGCGGATGAGCACGCTCTTCATCCCGGCGCGGCGCGGCGCACCCTTCGGCAGTCCGTCCGAGCGCTTCCCCGACGACGGCTCGGCCTCGGCGGCCACGACCTTGGCCTCATGGCGCGGGTTCTTCACGGGCGGCGGGCCGGCGTTGGGCCTGCGGCGGCGCTTGGGGGCGATCTGTCAGTCCTCCGTCATCTCGATGACCTGCCCGGGCAGCAGTCGCGGCAGCCCCAGTTCACCCGGGGAGGCGCCGGCGAGGGCGGCCCGGGGCACCAGTCCCACGAGCTCCGAGTCCCCGGCGACGAGGCCCCGGGCGGCGGCTTCGCGCCGCACCCTCTCGACCACCGCGAGCAGCGGCGTGCGCCGGTAATCCTCCACGTTCATCGACACCTGCGCAAGGCCCGTGCGCGGGCACAGCAGGCCGAGCGCGCGCACCGCCGGGAGCCCACCGCGTTCACCGCCCTCGCGCACCGCCGCGGCGATGGCCCGCGCATCGTCCAGGGATGCGCCCGGCAGCCACACGTTCCAGGCGATCAGCGGGCCTCGCGCACCCACCAGCACCACCCCCGCGGAGGGATGCGGCACCGGCGGTCCGGCATGCGGCTGCACCTCCCCCGCGCGCATGGCGCGGTCCAGGGCGTCCAGCCCGGCCGCGCGCAGCC
>CALIKX010000034.1 GCA_938017905.1 uncultured Thermoleophilia bacterium
GCGCGGGCGATCACCTGCGCGCCCAGGCACACGCCCAGCATGGGCAGGTCCCGTGCAAGGGCCTGCCGCACCCATTCCACTTCGGTGGCGAGCCCCGGATGCGCGGCGGCATCGTTCACGCTCATGGGGCCGCCCATGATCACCGCCCCGCGGACGTCGTCGTGCGCCGGCAGTCCGGCGGCATCGTCCAGCACGTCCACCGTGCGAACCGGGACGCCCGTGAAGGCATCAAGGATCCGGTGCGCCCCCTCCCACGGCACGTGCCGCACCACCAGCAGCGGCCTGTCGTCGGCCCCGCCCATGCGCGACGGGTTACCGGTCGCCGCGGTCGCGCGCGTTCCTCTCGCGCGCGACCTCCACGCCGGCCACGCGCTGCTGGTGCAGCGCTGTGGCCTTGGCGCGGGCGACATCCCCCGACGCCCTCAGCCCCTCGAGCGACCCCTGCATCTCCGGCATGACGAATCGGGCCAGCAGGTCGTATGAGCGCAGGGTGGCCTCGGGGCCCGCCCACTCGTGACCCCAGCACAGGAAGGTGCCGAAGCCGCCGGTGCGCTCCTGCAGCCCACGGATGAACGCGACGAGGTCATCCGGCGTGCCCACCACCCACGATCCGGCCTCCACCATCTGGTCCACCGCGATGTCCTTCGGGCCCGGCACGGGTGCGGGCCTGCCGGTGAGCGCCTGGACGTACTCGAACATCCACTCCCCGCCGCCGGCCCGGACCTCCTCCACCGCCTGCTCGCGGGTCTCGGCCAGATGCACCGGCACCACCACTCGCCAGTCGTCGCGCGATGCGGTGCGGCCGGCGCGCGCGGCGGCCTCCTCGGTGATGTCCCACTGCGCGGCCAGGTCGGCGGCCCCGAAGAACAGCGACAGCGGTGCCGCGCCCACCCGGCCCGCCAGGGCCATGCCGAACGGCGATTCCAGGCTGGGGATGCCCAGCGGCGGGTGCGGGCGCTGGTAGGGGCGTAACTGCAGCACGGCGTCGTGCAGTTCCCAGCCCGGACCGGATGCCGTGACGGGCTCGGTTGTGGTGAGCAGCCGCAGGATGACGTCGAGGGCGTGCTCCATGCGGTCACGGATCTCGGCGGGGGGGATGCCCAGCATCGCGGCATCCGACAGGTGCCCGCCGGGCCCCACGCCGAAGTTCACGCGGCCGCGCGTGAGGTGGTCCAGCAGCACGATACGGTCGGCCACCATCAGGGGGTGGTGGTAGGTCAGGCTCACCGCGCCAGTGCCCAGGCGGATGCGACGGGTGCGCTCGGCCGCCACGGCGAGGAAGATCTCGGGTGACGAGATGTACTCCCAGCCCGTGGAGTGGTGCTCGCCCACCCAGACCTCGTCGAAGCCCAGGCGGTCCATGTGGCAGATGAGGTCGAGGTCGCGCTCGAGGGCGAGCGTGGGGTTCTCGCGCGGGTCGTGGAACGGTGCCAGGAACGCCCCGAAGCGCACCGTTAGCCCCCGAGCAGCGCCGTGATGGAGCCGAGGTCCACCGTTTGAGCCCCCGTGGGCGCGGTCACCTCGACCGGGGCGCCGAAGTTGGAGAGGCTCGCGCTCAGGTCCAGGTCGAGGGCTGCCACCTGCGGCGCCACGCGCAGGCGGTCCTTGGAGGTCACCTCGGCGGCCGCCCGGTGGATGAGCAGGTCCTCCTGCCCCACCCACACGTCCACGGTGCCGGTCTCCAGATCGCCCGACGCCCCGGCGGCACCGGGGTCGATGGCGTCGCCCGCCCCCAGGCCATCGGCCAGGCCCGAGAGGTCCTCGGCCAGCGCCTTCTCATCCACTCCGCCCCGCAGGTGGACCATCGGCATGCCGTCGATGTCCTCGGTCCCCACGACCTCCGGATCGGTCATCCACGACGAGATGGCCGGGGCAAGCCGCGTGGGGTCGAGCGACTGGACGGTGGCGGCGGGCACGTCCAGCTTGATGTCCTGCCCCAGCACCGACGCGTAGAGCGCCCCGCCGACCTTGGTGATGTTGGCCTGGATGTCGCCCGGCCCGAGGTTGGCCGTGAGGTCAAGGGTGAAGTCGCCCGGGTCCTTCGCCGCTCCCTCGCCGGAGAGCTCCACGGGGTTGCGCAGGGCATCGGCCAGCACGCCGGTGCCCGGGATGGTGGCCGTGGCCTTCACGTCCACGCCGAAGCGGTAGGAGGTGATGGCGTCGGTCTTCGCAGACGCCTCGTCCAGTACCTGCTGGGCGCTCATCCCTGCCGTGAGATCCGTGCCGCCGCCGCAGCCTGCGAGGCCGATGGCGAGTGCGGCGAGGGCAGCGAGCGTGATGAGGGGCCGGACCATGGGGCCGGTATACCATGCGGCGCGTGCCCGCGACCCTCGAGCTCACCCCACTGGGAACCGGTGCGGCCTATGGCCTGCCCGATCAGGCGCAGAGCGGTTACCTGGTCCGGGCGGGGGATACGGCCGTCGCGTTGGACATGGGCGCCGGCACCTTCAACCGCCTGTCCGCCGAGGTCGACCCCCGTGATCTGGACGCGGTGATCATCAGCCACCTGCACCCCGATCACCTGGCCGACCTGCTGGCCGCGCGCGTGTTCATGGCCCATGGCCCGGGCATCGGCCACCCCCTCCGTGTGCATGCGCCCCCCGGCCTGATGGACCGCCTGGAGGGAATCGCGGGCGGGGAATCCTGGGCCGGCATCACGGCCCACGACCTGTCCGCGGGGGCGGGGGAGATGCGCATCGGGGATGTCGTGGTGCGCCATGCCGAGGTACCGCACCTGCCTCCCACGCACGCGGTGCGGGTGGAGCACGGGGGCCGGTCCATCACCTACGGAGCCGACTGCCGCCCCAACGACGACCTGCCGGTGCTCGCCCGCGGCACCGATCTGCTGGTGCTGGAGTCGACGTTCGGGGACCAGGACATCCCCGACGGAGCGATGCACCTGAACGCGCGCGCGGCAGGCGAGATGGCGCGTCAGGCCGGCGCGGGGCGCCTGCTGCTGGTGCACGGCCAGCCCGACGTGGACCGCGCGCGGTCGGTGGAGATCGCCGCGGAGGCGTTCGGCGGCCCCGTCGAGTGGGCGCGCGAGCGGCAGGCCTACGCCGCGTGAGTCCCGATCCGCAACGTGGCCCGGCCCGCCGGCCACGCGGGCGGTCGGTGGCCATCGCCATCATCCTCAGCCTCATCATCCCGGGTCTCGGGCACGTGTACATCGGACGCTTCGGTCGTGCTCTCATCTGGTTCGTCGGCGCGCTGGCGATCGGGCTGATCCTCGACCAGCAGGGCAGCCTCACGCCGGGGTCGCTCATCGTGCTGACGGTGCTCGGCGTGATCGCCGCCATCGACGCGCTGGTAATGATGCGGTTCTTCACCGCGAAGGACGGCCGCGCGTGACGCTTGGTGATCTGCTCGCGGTGCTCGACCGCCTGGCGCCGATGCGCCTGGCCGAGGAGTGGGACAACGTGGGCCTGATGGTGGGGCGTCGTGACCGCCCGGCCACCCGCGTGCTGGTGGCGCTGGACCTGCGCGAGCACGTTCTGGACGAGGCCCGCGACGCCGGTGCCGACGTGCTGCTTCTGCACCACCCGCCCATCTTTCCCGCGCTGTCGGCGGTGAGCGACCAGCGCACGGCCGGGGCGCTGGTGCTGCGCGCCGCCGAGGAGCGGATCGCAGTCGTGGCCGCACACACCAACCTCGACTCCGCAGCCGGTGGCCTGAACGACAAGATGGCCGAGGCGCTCGGCATGCGCGAACGCGCACCGCTGGCGCCGGATGCCGACGACCCGGCCGCGGGCCTGGGCCGGGTCGGCATCATCGATCCGACGCCACTTGATGAACTGGCCGCGCGGTGCGTGGGGGTGTTCTGCACCCGCCGCGCCAACCTGGGGGTGGCGGGCGACCCCGCGCGGATCGTGTCGCGCCTGGCGGTGTGCACCGGATCGGGTGGATCGCTGATCGGGGCGGCACGGGAGTCGGGGGCCGAGGCCTACGTGACCGGGGATCTGAAGTACCACGACGCCGATGCGGCAGAGGGCATGGGGCTCGTCAACGTCGCCCATGGCGCCGTGGAGCAGCACGCCATGCAGATGTGGACCCCGGCGCTCGCGGGGGCCCTTGCGCCGCTCGGCGTGGAGGTGGCATTCGCGCGCGGCGACACCGACCCCTGGCGGGATGCCTGCTAGGCTCCCGGCCGCTTCGCGGATGTAGCTCAGTTGGCTAGAGCGTCTGCTTGCCATGCAGAAGGTCGAGGGTTCGAGTCCCTTCATCCGCTCTCCCTGGAACGCCCCCACCGGGGGCGTTCGTCGTTTAGCCTTCCTCCCGCACGGCGACCTGGCGAAGTGGGAACGCAGCGGTCTGCAAAACCGCCATGAACCGGTTCGATTCCGGTGGTCGCCTCTACTCCGCGGGCACGGGCTGGGCCAGCAGCCAGCATGCGACCGCCGCCGCCGCAGCCACGTTCAGTGAGTCCACGCCCGTCGCCATGGGGATGGTCACGCGCGCATCGGCGGCATCCAGCATTCCCGGGCTGAGGCCCGGTCCTTCCGAGCCGAGCGCCAGTGCCACGCGTTCCCCCGCTCGTGCGGCGAGTGCCCGGGGCAGGGGGGTGGCATCCGCGTCCGGCGTGAGCGCGAGCACGGCGAACCCCGCGACTCGGAGATCGGCCACGGGATCGGCCGTGATGGCCCACGGGTGCACCAGGGCGGCGCCCATGCCGGTGCGCAGCGCCCGGCGGCCGAAGGGGTCGGCCGATCCCGACCCGATGAGCGTGGCATCCACGCCCAATGCCGTGGCACTGCGGATGATCGTGCCCACGTTCGAGGGGTTCATCACGCCCTCCAGCACCAGCACGCGCCGCGCGCCGGGCAGCACGTCGGCGGCCACGGGGTCCGGGGGCCTGTCGAAGGCGCCCAGCATCTCCCGCATGGCGCCGAACCCGGTGAGCCGCTGGATCTCCTCCGGATGCAGCACCAGCGCTGGCACGGCGGGAGAGGGGAGGGGGCCGGAGTAGGCGGTGCTCACCAGCAGCGCCTGCAGGTGGTGGCCCGCCTGCAGGCAGCGCTCCACCACCCGCGCGCCCTCGGCCAGCAGCAGTCCGCCCCGGCCGTCGGGGGGAGGGCGGCGCACCCGGCGCTCCTCGCCGCGCAGGCCGGCGAACATGTGGCGAAGGGCCTTGTCGTCCACGTGCCGGACGATAGGGTGCCCGCATGACGCCCGAGCAGGCCGCGCCGAACCTCCGCCGCTGGAATATCTCCCTTGCGTTCCTCCATGCGGCGCAGGGCGTGGCCATCCTGCTGCTGTCCAACGGGTTCACGCTCGGCGTGACCATCCCGTACATGGTGGGCCCGCCGGGTAGCCCCATCCTCGGCACCGAGCCCGTGTGGCAGGTGCCCATCGCCACCTTCGTGGCGATATTCCTGTTCCTCGCGGCACTCGACCACCTGCTGTGCGCACTGCCCGGCATCGACCGCTGGTACATCGCGAACCTCGGCCGGGGCACCAATCCGCTCCGCTGGTGGGAGTACTCGGTCAGCGCATCGCTGATGATCGTGCTCATCGCGCTGGTCAGCAGCGTGCAGGAGGTCACAGCGCTCATCGCCATCGCGGGCGCCAACGTGGGGATGATCCTCTTCGGCCTCGCGATGGAGCACCGGAACCCGGCGGGCACGGAGCGGGTGGACTGGCGCCCATTCATCTACGGGTGCATCACCGGGGCATTCCCGTGGATTGCCATCGGCATCGTGCTGGTGCGCGCACAGTTCGACGCCGGTGTGCCCGCCGCCATCTGGGCCATCTACATCTCGCTGTTCGTCCTGTTCTTCACCTTCGCCCTGAACATGTGGCTGCACTATGCGCGCAAGGGCCGGTGGGCGGGCATCGTCCCGTACGAGAAGACGTACCTGGTGCTGTCGCTGGTGGCGAAGTCGCTGCTGGCCTGGCAGATCTTCGCCTCGGCGCTCGCGGGATGATCCGCTGGCTGGGGGCCGGAGACGGCGATCCGGCCGACTACCGGCTGCCGGTCATCGTCGCCGCGGCGTTCGTGCTGATTCCGGCCGCGATGGTCCCCGTGATGGGCTTCGGCGCCATCGTCACCAGCTCCCACGGCGCCGGGTGGCATGTGATCGCCGGCGTGCTGGCCGCCCTGGGCGCCATCGGCACCGTCGCGATCATCGCCGGGGCCGTGGCGGCCGCCACGCTCACCCGCGCGCCCCTCCCCGCTCTGCTGGTCGCGGGCGGCACCACCCTGGCCCTGATCGCGGGCATCCTGCTCGTCCCCGTGCTGATGGCGGGCCTGGCCGCCTGAACCCGGTGCCGGGGGCGTTCGTCACCCCCGGCGGGCGGGCGCATTGCCCGCGCGGGGGGGCGTGGCTAGCATCCCGCCGGCAATCGAACCGGCGTCTCCCAGGTGTCCCGAATCCTCCAGGGCCCGCCGGTACGCCGCCCGGACACGCGCGTCCCGGGCGACATCCACCTTGGAGGCACGTTGTCCGCACGACACTCCGTCGTAGTCCGCCTTGCCGGTGAGTCCGGCGAGGGCGTCATCTCCTGCGGGGACATCCTGACGCAGGCCGCCGCACGCGGCGGGTACTACACCCAGACCTTCCGCACGTTCCCCGCCGAGATCAAGGGCGGGCCGTGCATGTACCAGTTCCGCCTGAGCGACGAGCCCATCTGGAGCCACGGCAAGGACGTGGACCTGCTCGTGTGCTTCAACCAGGAGGCCTGGGACCTGAACTGGGACTCCCTGGGCCCCGATGGCGTCATCCTCTACGACTCGGTGGAGGTCACCCTTCCCGAGGAGTACCTGCCCCGGGCCCGCCCGGTGCGCATGGATGAGCTGGCCAAGGAGATCGGCGGCTCCACCCGCGCCAAGAACATGGTGGCCGCCGGCGCCATCTCGGCCGTGATCGACTTCGACACCACGCCCATTGAGGAGCTGGTGCTGCGCCGCTACGCCCACAAGGAGGGCGTGGCCGACGCGAACATCGCCGCGCTGCACGCGGGCGCCGATGAGTCGGCCGACCTGAAGGGCCGCTACCCGCTGGCCCCCCCGGTGGAGGTGGAGGCCGACCGCATGCTCATCTCGGGCAACCAGGCCATCGCCGTGGGTGCCGTGGCGGCGGGCGTGAACTACTTCGCCGGCTACCCCATCACCCCGGCCTCCGACATTCTGGAGTGGCTGTCGGTGCGGCTCCCGCAGGTGGGTGGCCTCACCATCCAGTGCGAGGACGAGATCGCATCGCTGGCTTCGGTCGTCGGTGCCTCGTACACCGGTGCCAAGGCGATGACCGCCACCTCCGGCCCCGGCATCTCGCTGATGAACGAGCTGATCGGCTACGCCGGCACGGCGGAGATTCCCGTGGTGATCGTGGACGCCCAGCGCGGCGGCCCGTCCACGGGCCTGCCCACCAAGACCGAGCAGAGTGACCTGAACCAGGCGCTCTACGGAAGCCATGGCGAGGCACCGCGCGTGGTGATCGCGCCGGTGTCGGTCGAGGATTGCTTCTACTCGATCGTGGATGCCTTCAACTACGCCGAGGAGTTCCAGGTCCCGGTGCTGCTTCTGACCGATCAGGGCCTGGCCACCCGCCTTGAGGTGATCCACCGGCCCGACGTGGACGCGCTGGACATCAAGCGGCGCACTACCTCGGCCGGCATCGCCCGTGAGGACTACAAGCGGTACGAGTACACCGACAGCGGCGTGTCGCCGATGGGCCTTCCCGGCGAGCCCGACGGCATGTACGTGGCCACCGGCATCGAGCACGATGAGTACGGCCACCCCGGCTACACGCCGGAGATCCACCTGGGCATGCAGACCAAGCGGCTCGGCAAGCTGGAGCCCATCCGCGAGACCTCGCGGGTGGCTACCCACGGCGAGGCCCAGCCGGAGGACGTCGCGTTCATCGGCTTCGGATCGACCTTCGGCCCCGTGCGCGAGGCCGTCGACCGCCTCGCCGAGCAGGGCGTGTCCGTCGGCGCGTTCTACCCGCGCGTGCTCGGCCCATTCCCGGCCAGCCGCGTAGAGGAGTTCGTCGCCAACGCCAAGCGCGTCATCGTGCCCGAGGTGAACTACACCGGCCAACTGGCCCGGCTGATCAAGGCCGAGACCAATATCAACGAGCTGGAGAGCGTCGCCAAGTGCGACGGCCTCCCGTTCACCGCAGAGGCCATCATTGACCTCGTCGCCCAGGAGGTGGCAGCGTGAGCACCCGCAAGCCCAACGACTTCAAGTCGGAGCTCAAGCCCATCTGGTGCCCGGGCTGCGGCGACTTCGGCGTGCTGGCGTCGCTGTACCGCTCCATGGCCGACATGGATCTCGACCCCAGCAAGACCGTGATCGTGTCGGGCATCGGCTGCTCCAGCCGCCTGCCGCACTTCGCCAGCACCTACGGCGTGCACACCCTGCACGGCCGTCCGCTGCCCGTTGCCATGGGCGTCAAGCTGGCCAACCCCGAGCTGACGGTGATCGCCGTGGGCGGTGACGGCGACGGCTTCGCCATCGGCGCCGGGCACTTCCCGCACGCCGCCCGGCGCAACATCGATGTCACCTACCTGGTGATGGACAACGAGATCTACGGCCTCACCAAGGGGCAGGCGTCGCCCACGTCGCTCTTTGAGCAGAAGGCGCCGTCCACGCCGTTCGGCAACCCCGAGGACCCGCTCAACCCGCTGGCCCTCGCCATCGCAGCCGGCGCCTCATTCGTGGCCCGCGGCGCGTCGTTCAACACGAAGGCCCTCACCGAGCTCATCACCCAGGCGGTGGAGCACAAGGGCTTCTCCTACATCGACGCCATGTCGCCGTGCACCACCTTCAACAACACGCAGGAGTCGTGGAAGGAACTGGTCACGGAGGTCGCGCCCGATCACGACCCGGCCGACCGCGTGAAGGCATTCGACCTGGCGCTTCGCGGTGGGTTCTCCCTGGGCATCCTGTACCGCCAGCAGCGGACCACGCAGACGGAGCGCTACGCGGCCATCCTGGAGAAGGCCAAGCCCAGCGACGTAAACGTGATGCTCGACGGCTTCAACGCCCGCAAGGGCGCGGCCATCGGCAAGCCGGCCTAGGCGCCGGCCATCACCACCTGATTCACCCCCGGGCCCGCGTGAGCGGGCCCGGGTCGTTTCCGTACGCCTCGGCCTTGCTGGACGAGGCGTTCGACCTCACGGCCCCGGGGACTCCCCGCGCACGCGCTCATCGGCATCGAGTGCCATCTGCTTCATCTCCGCTGTGCGCTGCGCCACCCGGCCCGCCAGTTCGGGGTCGCCGAGCGCGAGGACGCGTGCGGCCAGCAGGGCGGCGTTGGTGGCGTTGTCCACGGCCACGGTGGCCACCGGCACGCCACGCGGCATCTGCACGATCGACAGCAGGCTGTCCATGCCCGAGAGCGCCTTGGTGCGCACCGGCACGCCGATCACCGGAAGGTCGGTCACCGACGCCAGCATTCCCGGCAGGTGGGCCGCCCCGCCGGCACCCGCGATGATCACCTTGATTCCGCGGTCGGCGGCGTCCTTGCCGTACTGGATCATCTCCTCGGGCGTTCGGTGGGCGCTTGTCACGCGCACCTCGTGGGCAATCCCCAGGTCGCCCAGCACATCGACCGCCGACTGCATCACCGGCAGGTCGCTGTCGCTGCCCATCACGACGCCCACCACGGCTGAGTCGCTCACAGCCGCACCATAGATGCGGCGAGGCGGGCGGTTTCCAGGGCGTCCTCCGGGCTGGCGCCGAGCGCGGTCACGTGACCCATCTTACGGCGCACGCGCACATCGGCCTTGCCGTAGAGGTGCACGTGGGCATTGCCCACCGACGCCGCGTCGGTGATGTCCGGGGTGCTCGGCCCATCGCGCTCGCCCAGCAGGTTCACCAGCGCGGCCCCCGGAGCGATGAGCTCGGTCGGGCCGAGCGTCAGGCCGAGGACGCCGCGCAGGTGGTTCTCGAACTGTGAGGTGACGCAGGCCTCGATGGTGTGATGGCCGGAGTTGTGCGGCCGCGGCGCCAGCTCATTGATGAGGATGCGCCCATCCTCGGTGTGGAACATCTCCACCCCCGTTACGCCGGCGCCGCCGGCGGCCTCGGCGGCAGCCCGTGCCACCCGTTTGGCCTCGTGCGCCACGCCCGGATCCACCGGGGCGGGGCACAGCAGCTCGCGCAGCACATGGTCGTGCTGGCGCGTCTCCACCACGGGGTACACCGCATCGCCTCCGCCGTGCCGGCGCGCCACCATCACCGCCAGCTCGCGCTGGAAGTGCACGAACTCCTCCACCAGCACGCCGCCCCCGCGCTCGGCCAGCCCGGGGTATGCGGTCAGCGCTTCCTCCAGGTTCGCGCACAGGGCGTTGCCGTAGCCGTCGTAGCCCAAGCGGCGCGACTTCAGCATCAGCGGCCACCCAAGGTCGCGGCCGATGGCCTCCAGCTCATCCGCCGAATCGGGAACCGCGAACCGCGGCACGGGAAGTCCCTCGTCTGCCAGGCGCTGCTTCTGCAGTGCCTTATCCTGCACCACGCGCATCCGGGCAGGGTGGGGACGCACGGGCGTGCCGGCGTCCTCAACGGCCATGAGGAAGGCAGCGTCCACGAATTCGTTCTCCAGCGTGAGCACGCCCACCTCGCGGCCGATGCGCATCAGCGCAGCGGGGTCCTTCCAGTCACCCTCCACCACGCCCGCGGCCATCGGCGCCGCGGGCTCGCCGTGCTGCCCCAGAACGGCCACGCGAATACCCAGCGGCCACGCCGCCAGCACCGTCATCTGCGCGAGTTGCCCGGCGCCAGCGATGCCGACGTCGAACGGGGGTGCGGGCGTGCTCACGCCATGGAACGTACCAGCGGCCGTCCGGGCGCTCCGGTAGGGATACCGCGCAATCGCGACACGAGGTGGCAGGTGGACAAGACCAAGCAGATCCAGATCGCCATGGTGGTGGTGGCCGTCATCGGGGTGATCCTGGGCTTTGTGCTGGGCGGCTGGTTGTGGGCGCTGGTGGGCCTCGTGGCCGGATGGTTCGTGGGCGCCGCGCTGGGCGCCATCTGGGTGCGCATGTAGCGCTCCGCCACTGTTTCAACCCCCTGCTAACCTCTCGCGTCCGAGGGCGTTTAGCTCAGTTGGGAGAGCACCAGCTCGACAAGCTGGGGGTCACTGGTTCGAGCCCAGTAACGCCCACTCTCGGTGAAAGGTCCGCATTTGCGGGCCTTTCGGCGTTCTGAGCCCCGGATTCGGGGGAACTCCTGACCGCCGCCGCACGTATGTGCTGCGTCGTGACCGCCGGCAGGGCACACTTTCCGGATGCGCGGAGTGACCCTCGATCCACGCACCGTCGGCTTCCTCGCCGCCGGCGGCTTGGCTGTGGCCGGCACCATGGCGGGTCAGCTCGGTGCGACGTCGGCCACCACGTTTGCGGCGGGCACAGCGGCGGGTACCGCGACCGCGATCTTCCTGACCCTCATGCTGCTGACGGCCGCGGCCGCGAGCGCGGCCAGCAATCGGCTGGCGGCGCGGTGGGGGACGCTGAAGACATTCGGCTGGGCCCAGGGAGGCGTCGCGGCCTCATGGACGATCGCCGGCGTAATCGAGGCGGTCACCGATTCCAGCCTGCTCGTGCTCTTCCTCGCCGCGCCGGTGTTCGGGGTGTTCTCCGGGGTCACGGCAGTTCTCACGCCCTTCGCCTGCCGGTCGTATGTGAACGCCGGGTCCATGACAGACGCGGTCGCGAAGCGGAGCGCCGTGTCCGGGGTCGCGGCGATCCTCGGGTCGGTGATCGGGGGCTACGTGATCCACGTGACGGCTCCAGGGATCGGAATCGTCGCCAACGGACTGCTGACCATCCCACTCGCCATATTCATCCTTTTCGTCCGTCCCGGGGGCGCGGTCACTGCCCCACGCGTCACCATCCACGCAGCGCGCGCCGTCGTCGCGGCCCTCCGATCCGACAGGAATCTCCGACGCCTGGCGGTGCTGGTCGCGGCCTTCATGCTCTTCGTGGTGCCGATGGTCGGGATGCTCGTGCCCATCCTCGATGACCTCGACCACTCGCCGTTGCCGTCGGGAGCAGGGCTCATGCTCGGGGGCATCGCGGCCGGCAGGCTGCTCGTGCCCGGGATCGTGCGGTGGCTCCGGCCCCGCTACCGGGAGTTCACCGCCGCGGTCCGCGCTGCCGTGGCAACAGCGGCGTTCATGATCCTCTTCGCCATCAGCGCCGTGCCGTCGTTCACGGACGCCGACCTCGTGATCTGGACGGTCATCGGAATCGGCATTGGCGCCAGCAGGTTCACCACCCGCGCCATCATGACCGGCGCCGCGTCGTCGAGCATGGGCCCGGGGATGGACATGCTGGGTGTCACGGCGCTCGTGCTCATCGGCGCCGTCGCCTCGCCCGTGGGATACCTGGTCTGGGGACCGATGATCGACCTGGTCTCGGCACCCGTGACGATCCTGGTGGCCGCCGCCGCGATGATCGCAGTGGGCCTGATCCTGGGCAGGGCGGCGCGGCGGGCCTAGCCCGGTACCTACCGCAGCACGATCTCCCCATCGGCCGTGGCGATTCCGCATGCGTGGATTCCCGGGCCGGTGCCGGGCTCGTAGCGCACGGGCAGCCCATGGCCGTCACCCAGCCAGCCCTCGAGCACCGGGGCGAAGTCGCCCACCTCCACGAACGTGTAGCCGGTGGGCGCGCAGGTGTGGCCTGCGGCCTCGTAGCGGGCGGCGTTCACCCGTGCGCGCACCGCGGGGTCGCCCTTCAGGGTAAGGAAGAAGGGAAGGGGGTACTGCGGCATCCCCGCGCTGCGGAACACCAGCTCGTCAGCATCATCGGTGCGCGCCATGCCCGACCGGATGGGCAGCCCGCGGCGCTCGGCGGTGTCGTCGAGGTCCGCGACGCCCAGGCACCACCACAGCACGCGGTCCTGCCCCTGCAGGGTGGCGTCCAGCCACGCCCCGTCGTCCTTCGAGGTGTCGCCGATGCCGAGGATCTCCAGGAAGCACTGCGGGCCGAGGGGCACGATTCGGTTGGTGGTGCCGCCCAGGTGCTCCGACCCCGGCACCGAGCCCAGGCCGAACTCCTCGCGCAGGCGGTCGCACGCCGCATCGGCGTCCACCACGCCGTAGATCACGTGGTCGATCCAGAATCCCTCGTCGCTCATGGCCCTACGGTAGCCGGGGGAGTGTGCCCCGGGCTCCTTCCCCGGACAATTGGGGGTCAGTGCGGCCTGTGGGTGAGGTCCGTGGGTGCCCGGTTGGATAAACAATTCCCGCCCGGCAGGAAGTCCCCCGGAGAACGTGCAATGGTGACGAGACCCATGCCGATTGATCGCCCGACATCGCGCGGCGCCCACGGTGCCATTCTGGGTCGGGCCATGGGCATGCTTGCCGC
>CALIKX010000035.1 GCA_938017905.1 uncultured Thermoleophilia bacterium
GGAGATGGCCCGGCGCCTGTCGGAGCAGGAGGGCATCCCGATGCTCTTCCAGTACGGCAACCCGGCCAACCCCCGCGCGCACTACGAGGGCACGGCGGCCGAGATCGTGCGCGACTGCCCCGAGGTGGATGCGTTCGTCGCGGGCCTCGGGACGGGCGGCACCCTGATGGGGTGCTCGCGGCGCCTGAAGGAGCACAACCCCGACATCCAGGTGATCGCCTGCGAGCCCATGCAGGGCGACCCGGTCAGTGGGCTGCGTAGCCTGGATGACGGTTTCGTGCCGCCCATCATCGACCTATCGCGCCTGGACCGGAAGCTGCTGGTCGAGAACATGGACGCCATCGTGATGACGCGCCGCCTGGCCTCCGAGCACGGGATCTTCGCCGGGGTCTCCAGTGGCGCGGTGTTCCACACGTGCATGCGCGTAGCGCAGGGGATGGAGCGCGGCACTGTCGTCGGCATCGTGTGCGACGGCGGGTGGAAGTACCTGTCGGCCGGCATCTGGACCGATGAGGTCGAGGCGGTCGAGGAGACCCTCGACAACGGCGTCTTCTGGTAGCCGGGGGCACCGCGGCATGAGGCTCACCCGGGCGCAGGCCGACGCCCTCATCGACCACGCGCGCGCCGAGTTCCCCAACGAGTGCTGCGGCCTCATCGCAGGACGGGATGGCGCTGCCACGCGGGTGCTGCCCGCCACCAACGCCGAGGGCACCCCGGTCATGTACGTCATGGATCCGGCCGAGCAGATGGCCCTGATGGACGACATCGAGGATGCCGGCGAGGACCTGCTGGCCATCTACCACTCGCACACCCGGTCGGCGGCCTACCCATCGCGCACCGACGTGGAGTTGGCCTTCTACGCCGAGCCCCTCTACGTGATCGTGTCTCTCCAACAGGCAGATGCGCCGGTCATCCGTGCCTTCCGGCTCAGCCGGTCGGCCCCCGAAGGCAGGCAGATCGCCGAGGAGGCCGTGGAGGTCGCCTAGGCGCCGCTCCGCCAGGCCTTCGCCGCACCGCGGTGGTCGGCCCGGCCGTCCTCCAGCTTCACCTCGCGCAGCCGGCCGGTCTCCACCTCGTACACGAACCCGCGCACCCGGTCCTTGTAGGGGATGAACGGGCTGCGGAGGATCCTGCGCATGGACATCCGCAGGTCCTCATCGAGGTCGTTGAAGGTTTCGACCGCCCATGTGGGGCGGAGGCCGGTCTCGCGATGCAGGTCGCCCAACAGCTCATCGTCGCTGAACCGGAGCATTCCGCAGTCCGTGTGGTGGATCAGCACGATCTCCCGCGTCCCCAGGAAGCGCTGGGAGATGCACAGCGAGCGGATCATGTCGTCGGTTACCGTGCCGCCCGCGTTGCGCATGTAGTGGGCCTCGCCGGGCCCCAGGCCCAGCAGGCTCTGCGGGTCGAGCCGGGAGTCCTGGCATGCCACCACGGCCAGGTGCAGCGATGGCTGCACCGCCAGTTCGCCGGCCGTGAAGTCCTCGGCCCACTCCCCGGCATTGCCGACCAGGCGATCGATCAGGTCCATGCGTGCTCCCCCCGGCGTCGGTTACACGCCGGATGATGGCGCACGCGGCGGCGGAGGTGGGGGGAACCGACGCATCGGTTGCCTGCATCTCCGCCGCCGGGGTACACGGCTACTCGGCCGCAGCCTCCTCCGCGGGGGCCTCCTCGGCCTTCTTGCGCGTGGTGCGCCTGCGCTTGGGCTTCTCCTCCTCGGCGGGAGCCTCGGTCTCGGCTGCAGCCTCCTCCGCGGGAGCCTCCTCGGCCTTCTTGGCCGCGCTACTGCGGCGCACGCGCCGGCGGCTCGCGGGCTTCTCCTCCTCCTCGGCCGCGGGTGCCTCCGCCGGTGCAGGCGGAGCCTCGGCTTCCACCTGCTCCTCGGGCGTTGGCGTCTCGCCGATCACGGCCAGGCCCTCCTCGGATGCCTCCTCCGCGGCGGCGTCCGCGTCGGCGATCGCCTCGAGGTCGTCGGCCGTGGGCTCCGGCTGCGCGTCGGCGTCGGCCGAGGCGCGCCGGCGACGGCGCCGCGTGCTGCGGGCGGGGGGCGCGTCCGGGTCCTCCTGCTCCACCCCCGCGGCCTTCACCTCGGCCTCCACCTCGGGCGTCAGCAGCACCATGTCCTCATAGGTGATGGGCTCATCCAGCGAGGGAAGCTGGCCCAGGTCGGGGTCGGGCGTGGGCGTGACGTGCACCTCGAATACGTCGGCGTCGGCCGTGGCCGCGCCGGCGTCGTCGCGGCCTCCCCGCGCCGTGGAATCCTCGGATCCGCCTCCTCCCGAGCCGCGCCCGCGCCCGCCGCGGCGCCTGCGGCGCCGGCCCTCGGGCGGGGTGTCGTCGTCGCCCTCGGACGTCGTCGTGGCCGACGACGGCTGGTCGGAGGCCGACACGCGGTAGGTGCCGCTGCGGGGGTCCGTCTCCAGCGAGATGCCGGCCTTGTCGGCCGATCCCTCGAGGAACTTGCTGAACGACGAGAACCCCAGTGCGTTCTCGTCGAACGCCGGGTCCTTCCGCCGCATGGCGTCCTTCACCACGCTGGCCAGCGGAAGGTCCACGCCCTCGCGCTGCAGTGCCATGAGCGACTCCGACAGCAGGTCGATGGGGTCCTTGCGCGATCCGCGACCACGGCCGCGGCGCGACGACGACGCCACGCTGTCGTAGTAGATGAACTCATCGCAGTTGGCGATGAGCAGCTCGCTCGAGCTCTCGCGGTTGCCGAGGCCGATGACGCGCTTGTTCAGCTCGCGCAGCTTGCCGACCAGCGGCGTGAAGTCGCTGTCGCCCGACACGATGACGAAGTTGTCCAGGTGCTCGCGCGAGTACGCGAGCTCCATGGCGTCCACCGCCAGCTTGATGTCGGCGCGGTTCTTCGCGCCCTCGCGCGCCGACGGCATCTCGATGAGCTCGAGGCCGGCGTTCTGCAGGTCCATCTTGGCCTCGCGGTAGCGGCTCCAGTCCGCATACGCGCGCTTGACGACCACGCGGCCCTTCTCGGCCAGGCGGCTGAGGACGAGGTTGATGTCGAAGTCGCCCCGGGACTTGGCGCCAGGTCGCGCCATGTTCTCGAAGTCGACCAGCACGGCGAGCACGTGCTCTGCCATGTGGGGTGCCTCCAGTGAATTGTGGGTGCCCCGCGAGCGGGGGCTGGTCATGCGGCGTGATGCCACGTTCCCGCCCGTGGGCAGGAACCTGGTGCCACGGTAGCAGTCGCCGCCCCGCCCCCCGTTCCCCGGGTCCGGAGGCGCCGGCATTCCCTAGACTCGCCCTCGGTCGGGGACGAATCCGGCAACCCGTGGGGCCACTCGGGCCCTGGAAGTTACGATGGAGGAAAGGCGTCGAATGGCGACAGAGGCCCAGGACGGAACGCTTACCGTCACCGATAACCGGACCGGCAAGACGTACGAGTTCCCGATCACGGACGGCACGATCCGCGCCACCGAGCTCCGGAACATCAAGGTCGCCGACGACGACTTCGGGCTCATGACCTACGACCCGGCGTTCATGAACACTGCGTCGTGCCGCAGCGCCATCACCTACCTCGACGGCGACAACGGCGTCCTCCGCTACCGCGGCTATCCGATCGAGCAGCTCGCCGGGAAGAGCACGTTCCTCGAAGTCGCCTGGCTCCTGATCCACGGCGAGCTCCCCACCGCGGCCGAGCTGGCGTCGTTCACCAAGGACATCGCCGACCGCATGTCGGTGGACCCGTCGGTGGGCGCCGTCATCAATGACTACCGCGCCGACGCCCACCCCATGGGCGTGCTGGAGGCCGGCTTCGGCCAGCTCTCCACCCTCTTCCCGGAGGCCAAGGAGGTCGAGAGCGACCCCGAGCGCATGGACGCGCTGTACAACACCATCGCCAAGATGCCGACCATCGGCGCCATGGCCTTCCGGCACAACCAGGGCAAGGACGTCGTCGCCCCGGACCCGTCGCTGGACTACTCCACGAACATCCTGAAGATGTTCTTCGGGTCCGACTACGACCCGGACCCGCGTCTGGTGCGCGCGCTGGACATCCTGCTCATCCTGCATGCCGACCACGAGCAGAACTGCTCCACCTCCACGGTGCGCAGCGTGGGCTCGTCGCAGGTGGACCCGTACTCGGCCGTGGCCGCCGGCATCGCCGCCCTCTACGGCCCGCTGCACGGCGGCGCCAACGAGGCCGTGCTGGTGATGCTGCGCGAGATCGGCTCGAAGGATAACGTCCCCGAGTTCGTCGAGAAGGTGAAGAACCGCGAGGCCCTGCTGATGGGCTTCGGCCACCGCGTGTACAAGAACTACGACCCGCGGGCCACCATCATCAAGAAGGCCTGCGACGACGTGTTCGAGGTCACCGGGGTCAACCCGCTGCTCGAGATCGCCGTGGAGCTGGAGAGGACCGCCCTGCAGGACGACTTCTTCGTACAGCGCAAGCTGTACCCGAACGTCGACTTCTACTCCGGCCTCATCTACGAGGCGCTCGGCATCCCGTCCGAGATGTTCACGGTCATGTTCGCCATCGGCCGCGCCCCGGGCTGGGTCGCGCAGTGGCTGGAGATGATCAACGACAAGGAGCAGAAGATCTCGCGCCCCCGCCAGGTGTACGTGGGCCCGGGCGAGCGCGACTACGTGGAGATCGGAAGCCGCTGACCCGCGTGCGGCGCCCCGCCCGGGGCGCCGCGCCGGGGCGGCGCGTCCGCACCGCCACCATGTCGACCGGGGAGAACGCACCCGACCTGACGGCCTGGACGGAGATCGTCGACCAGCTCGAGGATTCCATGCCGCCGGAGTGGACCCGGTTCGCACGCGACTCCGCCGACACCTCGTGGATGCGCGCCATGCTGCTGCTGGACGCCCACGACCGGCTGGGCAACGCCACTCCCACCGAGCACGTGGCGCACACGCTGCACCATCTGGCGATGTCGAATGAGCGCGCTGCCGAGGCCGCGGGCTGGGAGGCGCTGTACGACAAGCGCCGCGAGGAGCGCCGCCAGATGCTGCTGCTCATCGAGGAGCGCGGGGAGTCCGTGCTGGACGGCGAGCCCCTGCAGTTGTTCCAGCGGTCCATCGTGCCGGTGGTGCTGGCGGACCGCGGCGCCTAGGCGCTGCCCGCCGCGCGCAGCACCCGCGGGGGCAGCACCGCCACCAGTTCACCGCCGCCTGCCCGCATGACATCCATGCGCACCACCGCCGCACCCGGGCGGCGGAACGCGATCATCCCGCATCCGGTGAGGTCGGCCAGCGCGTCGCTCAGCCCGGGCTGGTGCGAGCAGGCCAGCACCACCTCGTTGTCCGGATGCTCCAGCACGGCATCGAGCAGGGCGTCGGTGGTCATCCCCGGGGCCAGGCGGTCGTCGTGCTGCACGGGGCACCCCGCTGCCCCCCCGACCTCCCGTGCGGTCTGTGCGCACCGCACGAGCGGGCTGCACAGCACCAGGTCCGGCGCCAGCCCCAGCGCCACCAGCCCGGTGGCCGCCTGCGCGGCGCGCTCCCTGCCGCGGGCGGTCAGCGCCCGCGCGGCATCACCGCCCGGCGCGTGGTCCTCGGCCACCCCGTGGCGCATGAGGATGAGCGTCGTCATGAGATGGGGGGCACCTGGCCCACGAGCAGGGCGGAGAAGGCCACCACCACGAGGGTGAGGCCCACCTCCGCCCACGCATTCCGCCGCACCCGGGCAAGCGTTGCGGTGTTCGGCGTGCCGCCGCGCCGCCGCAGGGCCGCCACGATGCGCCGGGAGTCCAGCGCCAGTACCGATGCCACCGCCAGCAGGCCGACCTTCACGAGGAGCGTCCAGCCGTAGGGCGTCTCCCAGAGGTCGGCGGGAGATGACATCTGGCCGATCGCGCGCACGATGCCCGAGGCCACCAGCAGCGCCACGGCGATCACCGCCAGCCACGAGAAGCGCGCGAGCGCGAGCCCCCCGGCGCGCCTCCCGCCGGCTCCCGCCACCCGCGGCAGCCGCAGCAGGAACACCACCAGGACGGCCAGGCCACCCACCCATGCGCTCGCGAGCGCCGCATGCAGGGCATCAGCCGGCACCTGCACGGCGGGCATGGCCGTGGTGCTGGCGTGCCCCTGTGCCGACAGCGACCCCAGGGCGACGAGCGCCGGCACGAGCATGATCAGCATCGGCCGCAGCCCGCCATCAGCCTGGTCGGGTGCAGGCACGGCGTCGGTGCGGTACTCCGCCAGGAACCGCCACACCCCCAGCGCGAACAGCACGAACAGCGAGAGCGTGCGCACCTGCAGCAGGTCGCCGAATCGCGTGTCGGCCAGCACCCGCACCACGCCCTCGGGGTCGCCCAGCGCCCCCCACACCGAGGTGCCCATCGACCCCGCGGTCTTCACCACCAGCACCGCGGCCTCGCCCAGCAGGGCCACCAGGGCCAGCACCCCGAACCCGATCCACCAGGCGTCGCGGCCCCATGACAGCGCGGCGTCGCGCTCGCCCGCGGGCATGGGGGGCGCGGGCCTCCACGCGTCGCGCCACACCAGCACCCGGAACAGCAGCAGCGCGAGCAGCCCGCCGATGCCCACCAGTTCGATCCATCGCGCGGTCACCGCCCATGCGCTGGTCTCGGTGGGTCCGGTGCCGCCGCCGGGCCCACCAAGGTACGGCGCCGTCAGCGGAACGTCGCCCACCGCGAACACCGTGGCCCCGGGGATGATGTGCCCATCCGCCGACACCACGCGCCACCGCACCGTGTAGGTGCCGGGCGCCAGGCGCGGCTCCACCGGAACTTCGGCCACTGAGGCATCCGATGCCAGCACCTCGCCCGGTCCCGATGCCACGGGGTTCCCGGTGGCGTCCACCACGGTGAGGTCCTCAGGGCGCAGCAATTGCACCGGCTCGGAGAAGCGGATGGTCACCGTCTCGGGGCCCGCGTCCAGGCGCTGGCGATCCGCGGGCGTGATCTCGTTCACCACCGCATGGGCCTCGGCGCGCGGTGCCAGCACGAGCGCGGCGAGGAGGAGCGCGGCAAGGGCCGCGAGGATGGCTGGCATGGCGCGGCCCGGGAATCGCACGGTTCCGCAGGCTAGCCTGCGGCGGTCAGCCGGAGAACGTGGGGGATGCGGTGAGCGGGATTGTCGAGGGCAAGCGCGCGCTGGTGATCGGGGTCGCGAACAAGCGGAGCATCGCGTGGGCCATTGCCCGCGGGCTGGACGCGCAGGGCGCGCGCGTGGCGCTGACCTTCCAGGGGGAACGCGTGGAGAAGGACGTCCGCAAGCTGGCCGGCGAGCTCGCCAACGGGCCCGTGCCGGTGCTGCCGCTGGACGTCACCGATGCCGCGCAGTTGGACGCGGCCGTGGAGGGTGCCGCCGAGGCCCTGGGCGG
>CALIKX010000036.1 GCA_938017905.1 uncultured Thermoleophilia bacterium
TTGGCCTTGCGCAGATCGCCGTGGTGCTTCACCTTGCCGCGCAGCTTCGCTCCCACGCACTTGGCCCCACGGGTGAGGGTGCAGGTGCGCCTCTTGCCGTTCACCGCGTAGCTGTGGGTGATGTCCCAAGTGCCGGACTTCGCAGAGGGCAGCGCCTTGCCGACGAGCGGCTCGGGAACGTCCCACCCCGCACTCGCGCTCCCCGCCACCCCGAGGGCGACGGCGGCAGTGATGGTCACGGCGAGAAGGCGGGAGATCATGCGGGGAGCGTACCGAAAACCCCCTGAGGGCTAGCCGCCTCCCCTCGGCCTAGTCGCGCCGATCTGTACAACGGGGTTACCCGAAAGCTGAAGGGAGCCCAATGCCCACTGACCCCGTGACCGATACCCGCGACCAGATCAACGACAACGCCGTGGGCGGACTGGCCGAGGGCCTGCTGGACAAGCAGGGGAGCCTCACCTTCGAGATCAAGCGGACCAGCCCCGTAGCCCGCGACCAGTACGGCAAGCCCCCTGCCGGCGCGGCCTCAGTTCGGCGACCTGCTCACCCCAGCCCTGGGCAATCAGGTGTGGGTTCGACTCCCACCGTCCCCATGATGTCCGGGTAGCCTCGCGCCATGCGCGCAGTCGTCGCACGCGAGGCGGGAGACGCGTCGGTCCTCGCGATCGGCAGCGCACCCGACCCCCACCCCGGACCCGGCGAGGCGCTGATCCGGGTGCGGGGGACATCAGTGAACCGCGCCGACATCCTCCAGCGGCGGGGGCTCTATCCGCCCCCGCCCGGCGCCAGCGACATCCTGGGCCTCGAGGCGGTGGGCGAGGTGATCGCTTCCCCGGCGGGGGCGGCCATCGCAGCGGGTGACCGGGTCATGTGCCTCGTCTCCGGCGGCGCGTATGCGGAACTGGTGGCCGCACCGGCGTCGAACTGCATCCCCATCCCGGAGGGCATGTCGTTCGAGGAGGCCGCCGCGATCCCCGAGGTATTCATCACCGCATTCCACGGCCTCATGCACCTTGGCGCGCTGCAGCCGGGTGACACCGCGCTCATCCATGCGGTGGCGAGCGGGGTCGGGACGGCGGCGGCCCAGATCTGCGCCGCCGCCGGAGCCTGGTGCATCGGCACCTCCCGCTCGCCGGAGCGGGCGGCGGCTGCCGCGCGATGGGGCGCGGAGCCCCTCCCCGTCACCGCGGGGTCGTTCGCCCCCGCGGTGATGTCGATGACCGATGGCCATGGGGCGGACGTGATCCTCGACCTCGTGGGGGCGCGCTACCTGCAGGACAACATCGCCTGCCTGGCCCGCCACGGCCGCATCGTGCTCACGGGCCTGGTGGGCGGCAGACGTGGCGAGGCCGACCTCGGGACGCTGCTGGCCCGTCAGGGCACCATCACCGGATCCACCCTGAGAGGAAGCACGGTGGGCGAGAAGGCCGAGATCATGCGCGCGTTCGCCGACTGGGCACTGCCGCTGTTCAACACCGGCGTGCTGAGGCCGGTCGTGCACGGCGTGCTGCCGATGTCGGAGGTGGCGCGTGCCCATCGGATCGTCGAAGGGGACGAGGCCGTCGGCTGCGTGGTGCTGGTGCCCTGACAGCCGTGTCACGGGCTGCGACGGGTCGTGTTACGTTTCCCCCGGGCCGCAATTACCGAGGGAGACCCATGAAGACCGTCATCAAGCTGCTCGCCCTGGTGGGCATCGGGGCCATCGTCTACTGGTTCGTGCGCGACCGCCTCGGCGGTGAGCCCGACGAGTTCACCTTCACCGAGGTGACGGCCGACGGCGCCGACGCCATCGACGAGGCCGTGAGCGACGCCGCCGACGCCGCCGCCGACGCCGCCTAGGACCACCGCGGGGCCCGGTGGGAATCTCGCCCACCCCGGGCACCGGCGCTGCCCTCGACCCCGATCTCGCCCGTGCCGCCGGGGGGATCGGGGCGGCGGTAGCCATCCGCCTGCGGGAACTGGCTCCCGCGCTCCGGGCCACCGCCCCAGCAGGGGGCGAGCCCACACTGGCGCTCGAATCGCTCACGCTCGAGCCGGACGACCCCCTCGATGACGTGACGCTGGCGGCCTGCGTCCACGCGCACGACGCCTATGTGGCGGCACGCGGCCGCCCCGGCGCAGTAAGCCCCGGGGCATTGGCCCTCGCGCGCATCCTCACCTGGGCAGCGCGGGCCGAGATGCTGGGCCGGGCACCCGTCGTTCAGTGGATCGGACCGCCGTCGCGCCGGCCCGGCGAGGCCGCGGGCCATTCCATCGCGGCGCGCGCGCTGCTGCGCGATGCCGATGGAACGGCCGTCCGCGCCGCCGCGGTGGCCGTGGTGGCCTAGCGGCCGGGGCCGCCCCGAAGCGCGGCCTCGACCCGCTTCACCATCGCCTGCAGCCGCAGGAACTCCCCGTCATCCCCGGCTGCGCGGGCGGCGCCCATCGCCCGCTCCAGCGCGCGCTTCTCGACGCGCAGGTAGGCATCGCCCAGCTCCTCCTCCGTCCCGCCGTCCGCGGCCTCCGCGCGCAGGGCGGCCTCGAGGGCCGCAAGGTCTGGCGGCCACCCCTCCACCCCGTTGATCACCAGCTGCCGTGCGGCGCGGTGCTCGGGCGAGCCCAGGTGCTCCTCGCGCATGCCCTCCAGCATCGGCCGTCCGGCGGTGGGCATGGCGAGCGCCAGCGCCAGCAGCCGGCGCTCGCGGACCTCATCAAGCGATGGCGACTCCGCGGGCTCCGGTGCGGAGGTGGCCTCGCGGCGACGCGATGCCGTGCCCTGCGCGCGCCGCATGAAGCGGTCGAAGAGCACCGGGGACACGCCCAGCGCGGTCACCCGGCGGATGGCCTCGTCCTTGTCCGCGGACTCGGGGAAGCCCTCGAGGAGGCTCCCAAGGTCCGCGAGGGCGCGATCCTGCTCGGCCGGTGAGTCGCCCGCGCGCCCGATGCGACGATCCACCAGCCACGGCAGCAGTGGATCGGCGCTGGCCACCGCAGCCGACAGCACCTCCCGCCCGGAGGACGTCGCGGCGAGGTCGCCCGGGTCGCTGCCCGGGGGCAGGCCCACCACGGCCAGGCGCACGGGCACATCCCGCGCGGCCTCGATGGTGCGGCGCGCGGCCTGCTCCCCGGCCTGGTCGGCGTCGAAGCACAGGCGCACCTCGGGCGCCACCCGGGCGAGCAACCGCAACTGCGTGGTGGTGAGCGCCGTGCCCATGCAGGCCACTGCGCCCTCGATACCGGCCAGGCGCAGGCCCATGACGTCGGTGTAGCCCTCGCTCACCACCGCGAACCCGGCCTTGGCCGCGGCCTGCCGCGCGAGGTCCAGCCCGAAGAGCAGCTCGCGCTTGCGGAAGCGGTCGCCCTCCGGCGAATTGACGTACTTCGCGCGCTCGTTGGGATCGAGGGTGCGCGCCCCGAAGCCCTGCACGCGCCCGCGGGCGTCGCAGATGGGGAACGTGATCCGGCCGGCGAAGAAGTCCTGTGCCACGCCGCCGCGCACCCGGGCCAGGCCGGCCTGCTCCAGCTGCTGGCGCGAGAACCCCTCGCGGATTGCCCGCCCCGAGAGCGCAGTGCCCCCCGCGGGGGCCCAGCCGACCCTGAAGGTCCGCAGGAGGTCCTCCGGGAACCCGCGCCCCAGCAGGTACTCACGTGCGGGAGCGGCGTCGTCCGCGCGCCACAGCATGGCGGCATAGAACGCGCATGCTCGCTCGAGCAACTCCCGGATGCGCTCGTTCTCGCGGCGGCGGGCGTCCTCCTGGGGCGAGGAGGCCTCGTACCGCAACTCCACGCCGAAGCGGTCGGCCAGCTGCTCCACGGACTCCATGAATGACCCCGCGCCCTCGCGCTCCTGCATCCACGTGAAGGCGTCCCCGGTCGCGCCGCAGCCGTAGCAGTAGTACGTGCGGTTCTCGGGTGGGATCAGGCAGAACGACGGCGTCCGCTCATCATGGAACGGGCAGCGGCCCCACCACCGCCCCCCGCGCCGGGTCAGCTGCACCTGGCCGCGCACGAGCTCCAGCAGGTCGGCGGAGCTGCGGACCTCATCGATGCTCGCGTCCATCACGCGCGGCATCAGAGCGGCCCCTCGTGCGGGATGAAGATGTCGCGGTGGGCCCGCAGGGCGTAGCGGTCGGTCATGCCCGATACGAAGTCCGTGACGCGGGTCAGCACGTCGCCCGTGCCGGCGTCGGCCATCAGGGCGGGATCATCCAGGTAGGCGCGCACGAGGGCCTGCACCACGTGCCGCGCGCGATCGGCCTCATCCGCTGCCGGCGAGGCCAGGTACACCTCCGCGAACATGTAGGCGCGCAGCGACCGGAAGGCCTCCCCCACCTCGTCGCTCTGGCGGATCTCATCCGCATCGGACGATGCCCGGACGATGTCGGTGACGAGGCACGTGATGCGCTCGGACGTCGTCCCGCCGAGCACCGCGATCTCCCCTGCAGGAAGATCCCCGGGCGCGATGATCCCCGCGCGGATGGCGTCGTCGATGTCATGGTTGACGTACGCGATGCGGTCGACCAGTCGCACCACCTGGCCCTCCAGCGTCGTCGGGCGGCCGGATCCGGTGTGGTGGCGGATCCCATCCCTCACCTCCCTGGTGAGGTTGAGCCCCCTCCCGTCGCGCTCGAGCACCTCGACCACCCGCACGCTCTGCTCGTTGTGCTGGAACCGGCGGCCATGCTCGGCCCGCAGCAGGTCGTCGAGGGCGTGCTCGCCCGCGTGGCCGAAGGGCGCGTGACCCAGGTCGTGGCCCATGGTGATCGCCTCGACGAGGTCCTCGTTCAACCCCATCGCGCGGGCGACCGTGCGTCCAATTGCCGACACCTCGAGCGTGTGGGTGAGGCGTGTGCGGTAGTGGTCGCCCCCGGGCGAGATGAACACCTGCGTCTTGTGCTTCAGGCGCCGGAAGGCCTTGGTGTGGATGATGCGGTCGCGGTCACGCTGGAAGGCCGTGCGCAGCGGGCACGGTTCCTCCGGGCGGTCACGCGTGGCCTCCGCCGCCCGTGACGCCCGCGGGTCGAGCGGGGGTTCCCTCACGCGCCCGCGGGCACCGGGTGCCCGAGCTGCACCGGGAACTCCCACGGGCCCGCCGCGGCCTCGTCGCGATGGCGCGGATCCCCCACTGCGGACACCGTGATGACCACCTCACGGGCATCCGCCGGCACGCCCGGGCCGATGACCAGGGCGCCCTCGACCCGGTTCTGGTCGTGGTGCCCGTCGATGACCGCGGTGGTGTAGGTGCGGCCGAGGTCGTCCCGCACATGCACGTCGAGGAGCTGCAACTGCTTGCGCTTCCGCGCCTCCGGTGCCTGCACCATGAACCGTGCGCGGGCGCCATCGCGGTAGCGCTCGAGGGACGTGATGGCCAGCGTCATCTGCCCTGCCGCCTGCACCTGATCAATGACATCCACACCACGCAGGGTTCCCGGGCTGAACACCAGGGCGCCCGGGAAGGGGTCCACAACCTCGGTCCACCCCGGCTGCGCGAAAGGAGTGGCCATCGGCACATCCGCCGCCATCTGGTGAATGCGGTCGGCCCCGCGGTGCTTCCAGATATGGGGGCACTCGCGGAACATGGAGATGAGCGCACGATGCGACAGCGCCCGTCCGTCATCCGGGATGACGATGCCGTAGCGGCCCTGATCCGGCCGCACGAGCTCAACGAACGCCGCCGGCACGTGGGCGTCGTCCTCGCCCAGGGCGGAATCCTCGGCGTAGTGCAGGCGGTCCACCTGCCACCCGTCGATGATCATCTCCATCAGGTCGCCCAAGCTGCCGGGCCGGTACCGCTCCTCAGTGGCGATGGGGCTTTCCTCCGCGCGTGCGCTCGACGGCGCCGATCGTACACCCGCTCCTGTGGCGCGGCGACCTACGCGCCGGCGCCGTGACCTCCCCGCAGTGCGGCCTGCCCGGCGGCCGCCCGGGCCACCTGCACGCGGTACGGCGAGCACGACACGTAGTCGAGGCCGACGTCGTGGCAGAAGCCCACGGATGCCGGGTCGCCCCCGTGCTCACCACAGATGCCCATCTTGATGCCCGGGTGCACCGGGCGCGCCCCCTGGGTGGCGATTCTGATCAGGCGACCCACGCCACCGACATCGAGGGTCTCGAACGGGTTGCTGGCCAGGAGGTTTGACTGCAGGTACTCGGTGAGGAACCGGCCCTCGGCATCATCCCGGGAGAAGCCCAGCGTGGTCTGGGTCAGGTCGTTCGTGCCGAACGAGAAAAAGTCGGCCTCCTCGGCGATCTCATCAGCCGTCAGGGCAGCCCGCGGCAACTCGATCATCGTGCCCACCAGGTACTCGATTGCCGGTCCCCCGGCCCGCCGCAGGGTGGCCTCGACCTCCTCCACCACCACCTGGCGCGCGCGCCGGAGTTCCTCACGGAAGGCCACGAGGGGGATCATGATCTCGACGATGGGGGGCTCGCCCAGGTCATCCCGCACCGCGATGGCCGCCGACATGATCGCGGACGCCTGCATCCGGTAGATGTCGGGCATCTCGAGGCCGAGGCGCACCCCGCGGGTACCGAGCATCGGGTTCAGCTCGTGCAGGGCCTGCACGCGCGCCAACTGCGCGTCCAGCTCCGGGTTTCGGTGGCCCTCGCGCCGCGCGTGCTCGGCCTGCACGGTGAGGTCGGTGAGATTCGGCAGGAATTCGTGAAGGGGCGGGTCGAGCAGGCGGATGGTGACCGGCAGGCCGCGCATCTCGCGGAAGATGCCAGTGAAGTCGTCCACCTGGAACGGACGCAGCAGCGCCAGCAGGCGACGCCGGGCGTCCGGATCGTCGCTCAGGATCATCGCCCGCATGAGGGGCACGCGCTCCTCGCTGAAGAACATGTGCTCGGTGCGGCAGAGCCCGATGCCCTCGGCGCCCAGCGCCCGCGCGCGGCGGGCGTCGTCGGGGGTGTCGGCGTTCGTACGTACGCCCAGGTCGCGAACGCGGTCGGCCCACTCCAGCACCCGCATCAGGAACGGGTTGTCCGGGTCGGGCTCGATGACCGGGGCGCTGCCATCGAACACCGCGCCGGAGGTGCCGTCGATGGTGATGACGTCGCCCTCGGCCAGATCCCGCCCCGCGAGACGCGCCCCGCCGCCCTCGGGGAACTCCAGTGCATGCACGCCGCACACTGCGGGTCGGCCCATGCCGACGGCGACGATGGCGGCATGGCTGGTCTTGCCGCCCCGGGCGGTAAGGATTCCCCGCGCCGCGATCATGCCGTGAAGGTCGTCGGGCGTGGTCTCGTCACGCACGAGGATGACGTCCTCGCCACGGGCCGCCCGGCGCTCGGCCTCATCCGCCGACAGAACCACCGCACCCACCGCGGCCCCGGGGGAGGCGTTCACCCCGTGGGCGATGGGGGTCCCCGCGGCGGCGACGTCCAATTGCGGCAGCAGAAGTTGCGGGATCTGCCCGGGGTCGATCAGGTCGCGCAGCGCCTCGTCCTCGGACACCAGACCCTCGTCCACCATGTCCACGGCGATGCGCACGCGCGCGAGGGCGCTGCGCTTCCCGTTCCGGGTCTGCAGCATGTAGAGGCGGCCGTCCTCGATCGTGAACTCCACGTCCTGCATGTCGCGGTAGGTGCGCTCCAGCAGCGCCATCGTGTCCATGAGCTCGGCGAAGGCGCCGGGCAACACCGATTCCAGTTCGTGGAGGGGCCGTGGCGTGCGGATGCCCGCCACGACATCCTCCCCCTGCGCGTTGACGAGGAAGTCCCCGAACGGGTGGCCGCCCTCGCCCGTGACGTTGTCCCGGGTGAAGGCCACTCCGGTGGCCGACTGGTCCCCGGTATTGCCGAAGACCATCCGCTGCACGTTCACCGCGGTTCCGAGGTCGTGCGGGATGCCGTGGAGGCGCCGGTAGTCGTTGGCCCGACGGTTCTCCCAGCTGCCGAACACCGCACGGATGGCGCCGTCCAGTTGCATCTGCGGCTCCTGCGGGAACTCCTCGCCGAGGTGCTCCTGAAATATCGCCTTGTACGAGGCCACGAGCTCCTCGAGGTCGTCCGCCACGAGATCCACGTCGGACACCGCCCCCCGGGAAGCCTTCATGGCGGACAGTGCGGCCTCGAAGCGCTCGCGCGGCACCTCGCGCACCACGTCGGCGTACATCTGGATGAACCGGCGGTATGAGTCGAACGCGAAGCGCCGGTTGCCGGTGGCAGTGGCGAGACCCTCCACGCTGGCGTCGTTGAGCCCGAGATTGAGGATGGTGTCCATCATCCCCGGCATCGATTCCCGGGCCCCGCTTCGCACCGACACCAAGAGCGGGTCCGCCGGGTCCCCCAGCCGCTTGCCGGCGTCGTCCTCCAGCCGCGCGAGGTGGGCGCCCACCTGATCCTCCAGCCCGGGCGGGTATGCACGGCCGCCCTGCAGGTAGGCCATGCACGCGGCGGTGGTGATCGTGAACCCGGGAGGCACCGGCAGCCCCAGGCGGGTCATCTCGGCGACATTCGCGCCCTTGCCGCCCAGCAGGTCGCGCATCTCGCGTGATCCCTCGCTGAACGCGTACACCCACGTGGCCGACGCCGCCATCACTCACCGCCCTTCAGGACGAGGACCTCGAAGTCCGCGACCCGACCGTACGCCTCACCCGCCCTTCGCACCAGCGCGTGACGGCGGTCACGCGCTGCCGGATCGTCGGCGTTGACCATGACGTCGTCGAAGAACGCGTCCACTGCACCGGACAGCTCGGCGGCCGCCGTGATGGCGCCCGCGGCATCGCCCGCGGCCCGCGCGGCCTCCACGGCCTGCTCGCCCGACGTGAGCGCCTCGGCCAGCCGGTCCTCCGCCGGGTCACCGGCTGAGGCGTAGCCGGACATCCCGTGCTCTGATCCGCTCATGATGCGCCGGCAGCGGTTGGCGGCCATGGCGGCCCGGCCCAGCCCGGCATCCTCGCGCGCGGCGTCGAGGGCGCGGGCCCACGCCGCAATGGACGCGATCCCGCCCACGTCCGCGGCCAGTGCGGCGCGCACCGCATCGGCGGGTACTCCCTCCTGCCCAAGTTGATGCACCAGCCGGTCCGCGATGAACTCCCCGAGGGCAACCAGCGCATCGTCATCGGACACCGCGAGGTCGGCTCCCTGCCGCCGGAGCCGTTCCATCGCAGGACGGAGGACCTCCGCGGGCCGCAGGTCCCACCCGCGATGGAGCGCCACGCGCACGAGCCCGGCGGCGGCACGCCGAAGTCCATAGGGGTCGCGTGAGCCCGACGGGATCTCATCGATGAGGAAGGCCCCGGCGAGGTTGTCCACCTTCTCGGCGCATGCGACCAGCGCGCCGGGCATGGAGGCCGGCACCGGTGAGTCGGGGCCCTCGGGCAGGTACTGCTCGGCAATTGCCGTGCACACCGCAGCGGGATGGTCCGCCAGCGCGGCGTAGTGCGATGCCGCGAACCCCTGGAGTTCGCTGAACTCCGCCACGAGGATCGCACCCTGATCCGCCTTCGCGAGCGCCGCGGCCGCGGTCGCGGCCTCGACATCCGCGGGCCCGGCGCCCACGGCCTGCCCCATATCCGCGGCCCCGGCGATGAGACGGTCGCGCTTGTCCGCCAGGGTTCCCAGGCGGGCGTGGAAGACAATCGCGCCCAGGCGGCCGTCCAACTCGTCCAGCCCCGCGGCGACATCGCGCTTGTAGGAGAAGGCGGCATCCTGCAGGCGGGCATCCAGCACGTCCTCATTGCCGCGCACGATGATGTCCGCCGCGGCGGGATCCCCGTTGGACACGGCCAGGAACGCGGGCATCAGGCCGCCACCGGCATCGTGCAGCGGCATGTACCGCTGGTGGCTCTGCATGGCGGTGACGAGCACCCGCTCGGGCAGCGCAAGGTGCTGCTCCGCAATGCGCCCGGTGATGACGCTCGGCCACTCGACGAGGTGCACGACCTCCTCGATCTTCCCGGAAGGGTCGCTCCAGGTGCCGCCCGCCGCCGTCGCGGCGGCGTCCAGGCCCTCCATGATCGCCGCGCGCCGCTCGCCGTGATCCGCGATCACGTACGACGACCGCAACTGCGCGCGGTACGCATCGGCGGAGGAGATCTCCACGGGGCCGCCCAGGAATCTGTGGCCCCGGCTCCATGCGCCGGCGGGCGCGCCCGCAACCTCGAACGTGATCGCGCGGTCCCCGGCAAGCGCGGCGATCCAGCGCACAGGCCGCGAGAATCGCGGCCCCGTGCCATCGCCCCACCGCATGGTCTTGCCGAATCGCAGGCCCTCCAGCACACGCCGCGCGATGTCCGGCACCAGGTCCTCAAGGGGGGCATCATCGGCCGCGAGGTCTACCCAGACGAACTCACGCCCGCTGGAGGGGTCCTCGCGCACCACCAGGTCGGCCACCTCCACGCCCTGTCCGCGGGCGAATCCCATGGCCGCCTTCGTTGGGGCGCCATCGTCCCCGAAGGCCGCCTGCACCGCCGGCCCGCGGACGGCACGCGCCTCTCCCCCCTGCCGCGCAGCCACGCCCTCGCAGGAGACCGCGATGCGGCGGGGGGCCACCCACGCGCAGGGCGCCCCCGAGGCATCCAGGTGCAGGTCGGCAAGGGCGCCGGCCAGCAGGCCCGGCGCCTGCGCGATGGCCTCCCGGCAGGCGCTCGACGGAAGCTCCTCGCAGCCGATCTCGATCAGCAGGTCAGGCACCGGCGGCCTCCGCATCGGACGGCGGCGCCGTCGCGGCAAGCCAGTCCTCGGCGCACCGCGCGGCGAGGGCGCGGACGCGCCAGATGTAGGCACCGCGCTCCGTGACGCTGATCACCCCTCGCGCATCCAGCAGGTTGAAGGCGTGCGAGCACTTGAGCACCTGGTCGTACGCCGGCAGCACCAGCCCGGCATCCAGGCATCGCACGCACTCTCGCTCGTGATCATCGAAGTGCCGGAACAGGGTCTCCACATCGGCCACCTCGAAGTTGAACGCGCTCCACTGCCGCTCATTCTCGCGATAGACATCGCCGTACGTGACGCCCGGCGCCCACTCAAGGTCGTAGACGGAGCGGACCCCCTGCAGGTACATCGCGATCCGCTCGAGCCCGTACGTCAACTCGACCGGGATGGGCGCCAGGTCAATGCCGCCGGCCTGCTGGAAGTACGTGAACTGGGTGATCTCCATGCCGTCCAGCCACACCTCCCAGCCGAGGCCCCATGCGCCGAGGGTGGGCCCCTCCCAGTCGTCCTCCACGAAGCGCACGTCATGCACCGCGGGGTCCAGCCCGAGCGCGGTGAGCGAGCCCAGGTAGAGATCCTGCACGTCCTCCGGCGAGGGCTTCACGATCACCTGGTACTGGAAGTAGTGCTGGAGGCGGAAGGGGTTCTCGCCGTACCGCCCGTCGGTGGGACGGATGGAGGGCTCCACGTACGCCACCCGCCACGGGTCGGGCCCGAGGCTGCGCAGCAGCGTGGCGGGATTGAAGGTGCCCGCCCCCACCTCGGTGTGGTACGGATGCATGAGCGAGCAGCCACGCGACGCCCAGTACGCGTGCAGGTCGAGGATGATCTGCTGGAAGGACGGGGCGGGCGCTGGCACGGGGGCGCAGCATAGCCGCCGCGTCCGGCTGGGGCGTCTAGGGTCAGGGCGCACCTGACGCATGCCCCGCCGCCCCACATCACCCGCGCTGACCGCCGCCCTCCTCGTCGGGGTCCTCACGGCCTCCGTGGCCCTCGGGTGGACGCTTGCCCGGCACACGTCCGGAGCCGCTACCCCCGACGAGTGGGCGGCCCGCGCCGACCCGGCAGAGCCCGCCTACGTGCAGGAGCCCGCGGTCGCGCCGCGGTCGACCCCCACGCCGTCGGCACTGGCCGCGCCGGCGCCCGCGGCA
>CALIKX010000037.1 GCA_938017905.1 uncultured Thermoleophilia bacterium
GTCCACCGGGCCGCCGATGTCGCTGATGATGCCCGTGAGGGTCATGAGGGTGGGCACCAGGGGGGCGGTCATGGCGGCACCGGTGTCGATGGCGCCCATCGTGCCCCCGCCGCTCAGCAGGTCGACGCTCAACTGCATGTCCGCGGCCGAGGCCGCGCTCATCTGCGCCATGGCGGAGACGTAGAGGCGGCTCGGCTGCTCGATGGATAGCGTGCGGGTGAGGATGTCACTGGGAGTGCAGCTCGCAACACCTCCGCCGCTTTCCTCCCACATCGTCCCCCATGTCGGTCCCACCGCTCCGGTGGCACCGGTCGCACCCGTGGAGCCCCGCGCCCCGGTGGCGCCCACCGGGCCCTCGGGCCCGGTCGCACCGGCGGGGCCGGCCGGCCCCTGCGCACCCGTGGGCCCGGTGGCCCCCACGGGCCCTGCCGGGCCCTCGTCCCCCCGCGGTCCGCGCGGCAGCTGGCCCTTGCGGAAGTCGACGGCCAGCAGCGAGTGGTTGCGCACCTTCGCGGATGTCACCGCGCCCGCGCGGATCTGTGCGGTGCCCACCGAGTCACGGGGCAGGGCCACCGCCGCGTAGCCGGCACCGGCGATGGCGATCGCCAGTGCGACGACGGCGAGCGCGGCGGCCGCGTTCGCCCTGCGGTTGTCGGGCGGGGGTGCCATGGGACGGGGGGAGCGCCGTGGAATCTACCGGCCACCGGCATATCGCGGCCCATGCGCACCGGGCGCGGGCCGCGGCGATGCGCGGCCCCGCGCCCGGCGGACCAGCGGAGAGAGGGGGATTTGAACCCCCGTCGGACCCTGAAGCCCGAAACGGTTTTCGAGACCGCCGCATTCGACCGCTCTGCCATCTCTCCGCGCGGGAGCGTACCAGCGCGGGTCCGGTACGATCCCGCGTCCCGGAGAGGTGTCCGAGCGGCCGAAGGAGCGCGACTGGAAATCGCGTAGTCGGGTATACCCCGGCTCGAGGGTTCAAATCCCTCCCTCTCCGCTGAACGGGGCGCGAGGGGGTGGTACCCTCTCGCGTCCCGGGCAGTTAGCTCAGCGGGAGAGCGCCCGCCTCACACGCGGGAGGTCACTGGTTCAATCCCAGTACTGCCCACTCGGGCGCCTAGAGGCCCTTGGCCCTGCGGGCGCGCCCCGTCTTCGCGGCCAGCACGAACACCCGTGCGAGGCTCACCAGCAGCACGAAGTCGAACAGCATCTGCACGGTCACGACCCACCGGGCGCTCCCCGACACTGCGGTGATGTCGCCGAAGCCCGTGGTCGACAGCGTGGTGACGGTGAAGTAGACCGCATCGGACTTCCCGAGCGGCACGTTGAAGGCCGCGGGGTCGGACACCGACATGGTGGCGTAGAAGAGGGAGAAGACCACGATCACGCCGGCGACCAGTACCAGGATGCCGGTGCCCGCGCGCACCTCCGGGTAGGGGTCGTTCACGGTCCGGTAGATCTCCCAGCCCACGAGTCCGATGAGCAGCAGCAGCCCGACGATGATCCCGGTGGTCGCGTTTCCGTCGGCCACATCGCGTGGCGGGATGACCGCGAAGATGCCGATGATGACCGCGAGCGACACCAGCACCCGGAGGGCCGCCGTGGCCAGCACCCTGCGCCGCTGCCGCGTGTCGAGGTCGGAATAGGCAGCTCGGGAAGGAGCCTTGGGGTCGGGCGGTGCGTCGTCCATCGCGGCGCAGGCTAACCGCGGCCCCGGACCCTCCCGACCTCAGATCTCGCGGCGCCCCAGCAGTGCGCGCCCCAGAGTCAGCTCGTCGGCATGCTCCAGGTCGGCGCCCACGGGCAGGCCGCTCGCCAGGCGGGTCACCCGCAGGCGGCCACGTACGCGGTCGGCAAGGAACAGCGCCGTGGCCTCCCCGGCCATGGTGGGGTTGGTGGCGATCACCAGCTCGGTCACGCCGTCGCGTTCGATGCGCTGGTCCAGTTCGGCGATGCGCAGGTCCTCGGGGTCGATGCCGTCAATGGGCGACAGCGCCCCGCCCAGCACGTGGTACCGGCCGCGGAACTCATGCGTGCGCTCGATCGAGATGATGGCCGAGGGCTCCTCCACCACGCAGATGAGCGTGGGATCACGGCGCGGGTCCGCGCACACCGGGCACAGCTCGCCTTCGGCGAACGAGAAGCACTCGGTGCACGGACCGATCCGCTCCACCACCGCCGTGATGGCCTCCGCCAGCGCCGCGGGGCGCTCGGGCGGCGCCTTCAGCAGGTGGAATGCCAGGCGCTGCGCGCTGCGCGGCCCGATGCCCGGCAGCCGCGCCAGCTCGGCCACCAGCGCATCCACCGATGGGGTGAGGATCGACGCCATGCGGCGTACCGGCCCGGGCTAGAAGCCCGGCAGGCCGAGCCCCGACAGGCCACCGGTCACGGCGCCCATGCGCTGGTTGGCCAGCTCCTGCGCGGCGCGCATTGCCTCGTTCACGGCGGCCACGATGACGTCCTGCAGCATCTCGACGTCCTCGGGATCCACGGCGTCGGGGCTGATCTCCACGCTCACCACCTCCATGGCGCCCGTCACGGTGGCGGTGACGGCACCGCCACCCGCGGAGGCCGACACGGTCTCCTGCGCAAGCTGCTCCTGTGCGCGCGCCATGTCCTCCTGCATCTTCTGCATCTGCTTCATGAGCTTCTGCTGGTTCATCGCCATGGCGGCTACTCCCTGTTGTCGGTGTCGATCAGCTCGGCGCCAAAGGCCGTGCGGAGTTCGTCGATCAGCTGCTGGTGGTCCACCGGCGCCCCGGGCCCGGCGTCGCCGGCCGCGGGCCCGCCGCCCACGTCCGGGGTCGTCGCGGCTGACCCCCCGGCCTCGGCGAACGCCACGGTGATGTCCTGCCCGCAGATGTCGCGCACCACGGCAGTCACCCCCGTCCGCTCGTCGGGGCGCGACAGCATGCCCACGGCGACGGTGCCCTTCACGGCGATGGTGAGGACGCTGTCCTCCACGGACCGCACCTCGGAGTCCTGCAGGAACGCATGCAGGTGCGGGGAGCGCTGCTCCAGGATCCCGAGGATGCGCGGCCACGCCCGGCCGATGTGCTCGGCATCGGCGGGCACCGGCTCCGCGGGCCGCTCAGCAGCAGCGGGAACGGCCTCGGGGACGTCCGGTGCCGCGTCGGTGGTGTCCGGTGCCGTCTGCGTGTGAGCGGCATCCCCGGGATCCGTCGCGTCCGCGCGGGCCGCCGGCGCGTCGTCCGGTCCGGGCGGAGTGGGAGCAGGCGCAGCGGGTGGGGTGTCCGCGGCTGCGGGCGCGCTCCGTGCCGGGCGCGGGGGTGTCGCGGGTGGGGGCGCCGGGGGCGCCTGGCCGGGCGTGCCCCGCTCGAGCCTCTCCAGCCGTGCGGCCAGGCCCTCGATCCCCGGGTCGAGGAACGGCCGCGACAGCTTCGCAGCCACCAGCTCCAACTGGATGCGCGGGTCGGCCTGCCCGTGGGTGATGCGCACCTGGGCGTCTGCGATCAGGTCGATGGCGCGCACCACCTGCACCGGGCTCAGTTGGTTGGCCTGCTCGTGCAGGCGGTCCAGTTCATCCGGCGCGAGTGCCCACTCCTCGCGGGCCTGCGCGCCCTGCTGCAGCAGGCAGGCGTGGCGCAGGTGGGTGACGAGCCCGCGCATCAGTTGCTCGGGATCGGCGCCGCCATCCAGCGCTGACTCCAGCATCTCGAAGGCCCCTGCGGCGTCGCCCTGGGTCATCAGGTCCACCAGGTCGAAGAGCGTCTCGCGGCTCACGACCCCCAGCAGGTCAAGCGCGTCGGCCATCTCCACCGTGCCGTTGCCGAAGGTCGCGATCTGGTCCAGCAGGCCCAGCGCATCGCGGTACGAGCCGTCGGCGGCGCGCGCCACCAGGTCCAGCGCCTGCGGGCTCGCCTCGATGTCCTCGGCGCGGGCCACGCGCTCCAGCACCGTCATCAGGTTCGCCACCCCGGGCTTGCGCAGGGCGTAGGTCTGCAGGCGCGACCGGATGGTGGGCAGCAGGTCCCAGGGGTGGGTGGTGCACAGGATCACCACCAGTTGCGGCGGCGGTTCCTCCAGAGTCTTCAGCAGGGCGCTCGCGGCGCCCTCCTGGATCTGGTGCGCCTCGTCCATGATGGTCACGCGGTACCGCGAGGCCACCGGTGCGTACCGCACGCTCTCCAGCCACTCGCGCATCTCGTCAATGCGGCGGGCGCTGGATGCCGCGTCCACCTCCACCACGTCGAGCCAGTCGTCGCGTCCGATGCGCCGGCACGAATCGCACTCGCCGCAGGGCGTGGGGGTGGGCGCCGGGAATGCCTGGCAGTTGAGGCACCGGGCCAGGATGCGCGCAGTGGTGGTCTTGCCGGTGCCACGCGGTCCCGAGAACAGGAACCCGTGGGCGATGGTGCCGCGCTCGAGGGCATTGCCCAGCGTGCGCGCCACGTGCTCCTGGCCGACGAGATCCTCGAATCGGCGGGGCCGGTACCTGTTGTAGAGGCTCTGTCCTGGGTCTGTCACGAGGGATGAGGTGTGACCGTGCACCCGCCGTCGAATACCTGCCGGGAGGTGGTGCCCGGGGACGTGACTCCGGCGAGGGAGCCCCACTGCGCGTGAGCGGGTCCGCTTAAGGCTGCTTCCTTCCGGACCTGACCTGGTTCACGGTCGCCCACCGAATGGGACCTCGCCTTCAATGCCTCGTCGTCCGAGCCCGTGCCTCCGAGTAGGACCCTCGGGCGGGGATTCAGCCCCGCTGTAGCGGATTGCGGATACAGGGCACCGCTAGCTCCCCGCCTAGCACGGTCACGGGGGTGAGGATACTTCAGTGCGACTGCTTGCGCGCGTCGGCCTCGGCCTTCGCCTGCGCACGGGCCTCGGCCTTGGCGGCCTTGGCCTCCGCCTTCCTCTCGGCCTCGTCCTTCGGCATGATGCGCGGGCTGATGCGCTCGCCCTTCCTGCGGGCGTTCCGGGCACCGAAGATGGCGGCCACGCCGCCGCCGATCATCGCCATGGTGAGGGCGATGTAGAGCCATACCTTCCAGCCGCCGGTGGCGCCGGTGATGGCCCACATCAGGGTTCCCCACGCGAGGCCGAGCAGGAATCCGTAGATCACCCACCGAAGGCGACCGCTGTCGCCGCCCTTCTCGCCCATGCGCCGGATCACGCCCACGCGCGGCAGTGTACGCGGGCAATCGGCTGCCGGGTGCCCGCGGCGCGCCCGTGCCACTAGAATCGCGCGCTGGCCCGGCCGGAGGAGGTACGCATCGCCATCAGGGTCATGAAGTTCGGCGGCTCATCCGTCGCCGACGCCGAGAGGATCCGCGCGGTCGCGGGCCGCATCGCCGCGGCACGCGATGAGGGCGACGATGTCGTCGCGGTGCTGTCCGCGATGGGCAAGACCACCGATGGCCTGGTGTCGCTGGCCGACGAGATCTCGTCGGCACCGGCCCCGCGCGAGATGGACATGCTGCTGTCCACGGGCGAGCGGGTGTCGTGCGCGCTGATGGCCATGGCGTTGCACGACCTGGGGCATGACGCCGCGTCGTTCACGGGATCGCAGGCGGGCATCGTCACCGATACCGCCCATACCAAGGCCAAGATCATCGAGATCAACCCCGAGCGCCTCCACGCGGAGCTCGCCACCGGGCACATCGTGTTGGTGGCCGGCTTCCAGGGGATGTCCACCGACCGGAACGTCACCACGCTGGGGCGCGGTGGCAGCGACACCACGGCCGTAGCGCTGGCCGCGGCGCTCGGCGCGGGGGTGTGCGAGATCTACACGGACGTGACCGGCGTGTTCACGGCCGACCCGCGCATCGAGCCGGGCGCGCGCAAGCTGCCCCTCGTGAGCCACGAGGAGATGCTCGAGATGGCCGCCTCCGGCTCGAAGGTGCTCGCGCTCCGGTCCGTGGAGGTCGCGCGCCTCCATGATGTCCCGCTGCACGTGCGCTCGTCATTCGCCCCCGATGAGGGGACCTGGATCACCAAGGAGACCCCGATGATGGAGAGGGCTTTCGTGTCCGGCATCGCCCACAAGAGCGACGAGGCCAAGATCTCGCTACTCGGCGTGGAGGACCAGCCCGGCGTGGCCGCCACCGTGTTCACCGCCCTCGCGGATGCGCTGATCAACGTGGACACCATCATCCAGAACGTGGGCGTGGACGGGCGTGCCGACCTGTCGTTCACCGTGCCGCTTCCCGACCTGCGCAAGGCGCTGGACGTCATCGACGGCATGGGCGACGCGCTGCCCCACCGCGAGACCATCAGCGACGACCAGATCGGCAAGGTGTCGCTGGTGGGCGAGGGCATGCGGTCGAACCCGGGGATCGCCGCCACCATGTTCCGCGTGCTCGCGGCCGAGGGCATCAACATCCAGATGATCGACACCTCGACCATCCGCATCACGGTGGTCATCGCCCGCAACGAGGTGGAGCGCGCGGTGCGCGCCCTGCACGAGGCCTTCGACCTGGCCAGCGAGGCGGAGCGCCGCGGTGTTTAACGTGGCCGTGGTCGGCGCCACGGGCGCCGTCGGCTCCACCATGATCCGCGTGCTCGAGGAGCGCGGCTTCCCGGTCACCGAACTCCGCCCGCTGGCGTCGGCCCGCAGTGCCGGCACCGTGGTGGACTACCTGGGCAAGCCGTTCGAGGTGCAGGAACTCACCGAGGACTCCTTCGAGAACATCCAGATCGCCCTGTTCTCCGCCGGCGGGTCGCGGTCGCGCGACTTCGCCCCTGCCGCCGTCGAGGCCGGCGCGGTGGTCATCGACAACTCATCCGCGTTCCGGATGGACCCGGCCGTGCCCCTGGTGGTACCCGAGGTCAATGAGGCGGACATCGAGGGGCACCAGGGGATCATCGCGAACCCCAACTGCGTGGCGGCGCCGCTGGTGGTGGCGCTGAAGCCCATCGCCGATGCCGTGGGGCTGGAGCGGGTGATCGTGTCGTCCTACCAGTCGGTGAGCGGTACGGGCGTGGCGGCCATCGAGGAACTGCGATCGCAGACCGCCGGGAACCTGGCCGGTGATGAGCCGGCGCCCGCGGTGTATCCGCACCCCATCGCCTTCAACGTGCTGCCGCACATCGACGTGTTCGAGGACAGCGGCTACACGGGCGAGGAGGTCAAGGTGGCCAACGAGACCCGCAAGATTCTGCACCTGCCGGACCTTGCGGTGTCGGCCACCTGCGTGCGCGTGCCCGTGATGCGCTCGCACTCCGAGGCGGTCCACATCGAGACCACCGATCCCATCACGGCAGATGCCGCGCGCGAGCTGCTGATGCTGGCCCCGGGCGCCGTGGTGCGCGATGAGCCGGCCAGCAGCACCTACCCGCTCGCCCGTGATGCCGAGGGCCGGGATGAGGTGTTCATCGGACGCATCCGCGCCGACGCATCGCACCCCACGGGACTCGCCATGTGGATCGTCGCGGACAACCTGCGCAAGGGCGCGGCCACCAACGCCGTGCAGATCGCGGAGAGCCTGGTCACGAAGGGCTGGCTGTGATGTCCTCCGTCCGGGCGTCGTAGGGCACCGGCCCGCCTGAGGAGGGAAGCATCCGCCGCATCCGCGGGTGCCCGGCATCCGCCGCGTCGCGGCACGCCCGGCATGATGGGCGCGGTGTCCCGTCGGGTCGCATCGGGGCCTCGGTCGTTGCCGGACCGTGCGCAGGATCGCACCGGCAGAGCCCCCCGAAGATGTCCTCGTACGGCTCCACCCCGGCGGCGCGCTCGGCCTCGCGCAG
>CALIKX010000038.1 GCA_938017905.1 uncultured Thermoleophilia bacterium
ACGACCACCTGGCGGGCGCGCTCGGTGAAGCGTTCGAACATCGTGCCTCAATCCTCCTGGGGCCCCGTGCCGGGACCGTTGGCGGCGGATGAAATAGGTGACGAACGTAGCACCGGATCAGCCCCCTCCGGGGGTTGTTCGGTCGTCCACGGCGGGCGGATCACCGCAGGGCTGCGGCGCGCCCTCGCAGCAGGTCTCCACCTTGCGGTGGCAGCGATCGCACCACAGGCCGTTGTGCCGCCATGCGAGGGCGGCGTCACACGCGGGGCATGCACCCATCTCCATCGGGAGAGGATGCCAGCAGGGCCCGACGGCGCGCACGCCATGGGCCCCGCCGGGGGTACTACTCGGCCTGCTCCTCCGCGTCGCCAGCGCCCACGGCGACCGGCTCCTCGACGACCTCGGTCACCTCGACCTCGGGGGCATCGGTGACCGGGGCCTCCGCACTGGCATCGGCGGACGCGCCCTCGGGGGCGGCGGCCGGCACCGGGTTGGCGGCGCGGTGCGCCTTCACCGAGCGATCCTGGTCCGGGTACGGCAGCAAGCCCATGAGGCGGGCGCGCTTCACGGCCTGCGCCAGCTGCGTCTGCTGCCGGCGCGACAGGCCGGTGATGCGACGCGAGCGCAGCTTGCCGCGCTCGGACAGGAAGCGCCGGAGCGACGGGAAGTTCTTCCAGTCGAGCTCCTCGGGGGCCAGAAGCGGACGACGCTTGCGCGGGGCCGGCGCCCCGCCCTTCTTCTTCTTGACCCGCCCGCGACCGCGCGGCTTCGCCATGTGACCTTCCAGGTTGCGACTGCTCTACGAAACGGCGCGGGACGCTATCACCTCGGCGCCCGCCAATTCCACCCCTGCCGGTTCCCGGCCCTACGTGCGCATGGCCGGGAACAGGATGACCTCGCGGATCGAGTGCCGGTCGGTCAGCAGCATCACCAGGCGGTCGATACCCAGCCCCAGGCCGCCCGTGGGCGGCATGCCGTGCTCCAGCGCCACCAGGAAGTCCTCGTCCGCGGGCTGGGCCTCATCGTCGCCCGCGGCGCGGTCGGCCTGCAGCATGGCGAAGCGCTCGCGCTGGTCATCGGGGTCGTTCAGCTCGGAGAAGGCGTTGGCAATCTCCATGCCGCCGCAGAAGGCCTCGAAGCGCTCGACCAGCCGCCGATCATCTGCGCGCCGCTTGGCGAACGGCGAGAGCTCAAGCGGGTAGTCCATGAGGATCGTGGGCTGCACCAGGGTGGGCTCGAGGGCCTGCGACAGGATTCCGTCCACGAGCTTGGGCCATGGGGCGTCGTCGGGGGCGTCGAGCCCGGCCTCGCGCATGCGCGCGCGCAGGTCAGCCGCGTCGGGGTGCTCCAGGACATCGATGCCGCTGGCCTCGCGCAGGGCGTCCACCAGGCGCACGCGTCGCCACGGCGGGGTGAGGTCGATCTCGCCGCCCTTCCACGGGACGACGAACCCACCCGTGGCCTCGCGCGCCGCCTGCGACACCATCTCCTCCAGCATGCGGGCGACGTCCTCGTAGTCCGCATAGGCCTCGTAGGTCTCGAGCATCGTGAACTCGGGGTTGTGCTTGAACGACACGCCCTCGTTCCGGAAGTCCTTCCCGATCTCGTACACCTTGTCGAGCCCGCCCACCAGGCAGCGCTTGAGGTAGAGCTCTGTGGCGATGCGCAGGTACAGGTCGCGGCCCAGCTCATTGTGGTGGGTCACGAAGGGCCGCGCAGCCGCGCCCCCGTAGATGGGCTGCAGCGCAGGCGTCTCGACCTCGATGAAGCCGCGGTCATCGAGGAACCGCCGCACGCCGGCAATTGCCCGCGCGCGGGTGACGAACTGCTCGCGGACCTCCTCGGAGGCCATCAGGTCGAGGTACCGCTGCCGGTAGCGCGTCTCGGGATCCCGGAGCCCCGCGTGGCGGTCGGGGGGCGGGCGCAGCGCCTTGGCCAGCATGTCGACCGAGGCTGCCGCCACCGACACCTCACCGCGCCGGGTGCGCACGACCGCGCCGCGCACGCCGATGATGTCCCCCAGGTGCGCCTCGGCGATCAGGGCCAGCCCATCCGGGCCCAGGCGGTCGAGGGTGGCCCACACCTGCATGCGGCCCGAGCGGTCCTCGATGTCGGCGAACACCGTCTTGCCCTGGCCGCGCCGGGCCACCAGCCGCCCGGCGACCGCCACCTGGCCATCGGCCTCATCGCCCGGCTCCAGCCCCTCCCCTGCAGCCCGGGCCGTGGCAACCGGGATACGGCCCGTGAAGCGGGCGGGGTACGGGTCCACGCCGGCGTCGCGGAGCTCCGCCGCCTTCTGGCGGCGGTCGGCGATCAGCCGCTCGATGCCGCCATCGGCCCCGGCATCCGGGGCGCCATCGTCGGGGGTGCTCAGTCCCCTGCCTCGATCTTGACGACCTGGTACTCCACCTGGCCGCGCGGCGTGGCCACGGTGACCTTATCGCCCTTCTTGCGCCCCAGCAGCGCCTTGCCCAGCGGGCTCTCGTTCGACAGGCGGTCGTGCAGGGGGTCGGCCTCGGCCGACCCGACCAGTGCGAAGACGCGGCTCTTCTTGTCGGCGGTGGTGCGCACGGTCACCTTGGTGCCGATGGACACCACGCCGGTGTCCACGTCGTGGCTGTCCACGATGCGGGCGTTGCGCAGCTGATGCTCCAGCTGCAGGATGCGCGACTCGATATGCGCCTGCTCGTTCTTGGCGTCGTCGTACTCGGAGTTCTCCGAGATGTCGCCGAATTCACGCGCGGTCTTGATGCGTTCCGCGACCTCGCGGCGCTTGTGCGTCGTGAGGTACTCGATTTCCTCCTGGAGCTTGTCGTAGCCCTCTTGCGTGAGGATGACCTCGCGCTCCATATCGACTCCCCTCGGCGTTGGGACCGCGTTTGGCGGCCGCGCACGATAACCGAGCGGATCGCCCGCGCGCAAGCGGCAGGTGACGCCGTGCCCGGCGGGCTAGGCGGCGGCGCCGTCCGCCGTCGCGGGCGCGGCACCGCGCATCGCCCGGAGCCGCGCCAGTGCCTCGTCCAGCGCGGCGTCCTCCATGAGCGCCTGCACCTCGTCCTCCGGCAGGCCCCGACCGGCGAGATACCAGGAATGGAATTTCCGCAGGTAGTGGCACGCGCGCTCCTCGCCCATGAGGTCCGCGATGTCGCGCGCGAAGTGCTCGAGTTCCGCGATCACCTCGCCCGCCGCCGGTCGCGGATCCGGCTCGCCACGGGCGATCGCCCCCAGGGCCCAGGGGTTGCCCAGGGCGGCGCGGCCGATCATCACCGCCGCCGCGCCGGTCACGCCGAGGGCATCGAGCGCGTCGGCGGCGTCGGTGATGTCGCCGCTGATCACCACCGGCACATCGACGGCCTCCACTACCCGCGCGCTGATGGAGTGGTCGGCGGTGCCCGCATACTCCTCGGCCGCAGCACGCGGGTGGATGGTGATGAGCGCGGCGCCCGCGCCCTCGAAGCGGCGTGCCACCTCTGCCGGGTCCATGTCACCCGGGCGAATGCCACGGCGCATCTTCACCGACACCGGAATGCGCACGGCGTCGGCCATCGCGCGCACGACCGCCTCGCCCTTGGCGGGATCAGCGAGCAGGGCGGCGCCCGCTCCGGTCTTCATGATCTTGGGGACCGGGCACCCCATGTTGATGTCCACCATGTCCGCCCCGGCGTCCTCCACCGCGCGGGCGGCCTCGGCCATGACGTCGGGGTCACCCCCGAACACCTGGATGGCCACGGGCGACTCGGCCGTGCCCAGCTGCAGCATGTCGCGCGTGCGCCGGTTGCCATGGCGTATCCCGTGGGCCGCGACCATCTCCGACACCACGAGCCCGGCGCCGTGCCGGCGCGACTGGGCGCGGAACACGCGGTTGCCGATGCCGGCGAGCGGTGCCTGCACCACCCGGTTTGGGATGGTCAGGGATCCCACCCGGAATGGCTCGGCAATCGGCCAGGCCCCGTCGGTACGTGGCGGCGCGACCGGCTCCCGCGCGCGCGCCGCCACGAGGGCGCGCATGCGTTTCTTCACCGCCGACGCCCCCGCGCCGGCGCGCCGGCGGTCCTCTCGTGGACAATGCGGAGGCCCTCGAGGGTGAGCATGGGCTCGTGCTCCTCCACCAGCACCGAGTGCGGGATGACCAGGCCGGCCAGGCCGCCCGTGGCCACCACCACCGGCTGGGCGCCCAGTTCCACGGCCACGCGGCTCACCATGCCGTCCACCATCGCCGCCGCACCCAGCACCAACCCGGACTGCATGCTCTCCACGGTGTTGCGGCCGATCGCCGCCGGGGGGGTGGCCAGTTCCACGCGCATCAGGCGCGCGGCGCGCTGCGACAGGGCATCGAGCCCGCTGTCCACCCCGGGGGCGATGACACCGCCGAGGAACTCCCCGGTCTCGGACACCACGTCCAGCGTGGTGGCAGTGCCGAAGTCGACGACCACGCAGGGCCCGCCATGCAGCGCGTGGGCCGCCACGGCATTGGCGATGCGGTCGGCACCCACCTCGTGCGGGTTGTCCACCAGGAGGGGCATGCCCGTGCGCACCCCCGGCCCCACGACCACGGCGGGCCGGTCGAGGTAGCGGTCGGCCAGGGCCTGGTAGGCCACCGTCAGCTCGGGAACCACCGAGGCCACCACCACGTGGTCAACCTCGGTCAGGCTGCCGCCGCGCAGCTGCAGGATGTTGTCGTGGCTGGCCGCGAGTTCGTCCACCGTGGTGCGGCGGATGGTCGACACCCGCCAATCGTGCAGGAGCTCCTCGCCGGAGAAGAGGCCCGCGACGGTCTGGGAGTTGCCGACGTCCACCGCGAGCAGCATCAGGCCACCGGCTCCTCGTCATCGGCGCGCAGCACCTCGACCGTGATGTCCTGCGTGGTGTGGATCTCCACCCGCGGGATGATCCGCGTGGGGCGGTTCTTGTCCCACACCCACACGTCCTCCATCACCACGTGGAAGAACGGGTATGCCGCCTGGGGGTCCACCTGGCGCTCGAGCCGGTTGCAGAGGTACGTGGCCTCCTGCGTCAGCACGCAGTAGCGGAAGAGCGGGAACACATCCGCGTATTCGCGCTTGAGCCGCAGCTCCAGCTCGGCGTCGTACTCATCCAGTTCGTCGGTGTGCGACATGGGCCGGAAAGCATAGACCCGCCCCGCGCCAATGCCCTGATGGCCGCACGGGGGCCGGGCGCTACCCCCGGCGCCATCCGCCTCTCGCGCTTTTTCGCCGGGGCAACACCCTCCCCCCGGGCGGACCTGCGTCAGGCCAGGGGACCAAGGCGGGTCGCATGCTGCGCCTGCACGGCGGGCGCCGCGAGGAGGTCGGCGATGCGCTCGCCGTCCGGCAGCACGAGGTCGGGAGCGATCTCGACGAGGGGATCCAGGGCGAACCGGCGCTCGTGGAGGCGCTCATGCGGGATGACCAGGTCGGGAGCGCTCCACGCGCCGCCGTCCCAGGCGAGGATGTCGATGTCGAGCGGGCGCGGGCCCCAGCGGGGTCCGTCGACGCGGCCGGCCTCGGCCTCGAGGGACTTCGCCAGGGCGAGCACGCCCGGGGGGTCGAGCGCGCCGTGCACGCGGCACGCAGCGTTCAGGAACTCGGGCTGGTCCTCCACGCCCTGCGGCGCAGTGGCGTACACGCCACTCACCGCCTCCACCTCCATGCCCTCCTCGGCGAGTCGGCCAAGGGCCCAGCGCAGGGCATCGGCCCGGTCGCCCAGGTTCGAGCCCAGGCCGAGCCACATGGTGCTCACGCCGGATCGCGCTCCGCGTGCAGCGTCACCGAGACGTCGTCGAGCACGTGGGGAATCGCCACCTGCGGCTTCGCAACGGTCACCGTCACGGCGCGTACCACCGGCTCGCGCAGCGCGCGGTCGGCGATCAGGCGGCACAGGCGCTCGAGCAGCGCCACGGGCTCCCCGGAAATCATGCCGGCAACGTCATCCGCGATCACCGCGTAGTCCACGGTGTCTGCGAGGTCGTCGCTCGCCGCGGCGGCATCGTTCGCGAGCACCATGTCCAGGTCCACTACGAAGCGCTGGCCGAGGATCCGCTCGGCCTCGTGCACTCCGTGCCGGCCGGCCACCTCGAGCCCCCGTATGCGCACCACGACATCGCTCATGTCCCGCCCCCGCGAATCTCGGTGAACACCCGGAGGGCGTCCACGGTCTCGCCTACATCATGCACCCTCACCACGGCAGCACCCGCGGCAACGGCGGCCAGCGCCGCGCCGAGCGACCCGGCGAGGCGGTCCCCCACCTCACGCCCTGTCAACGCGCCGATCATCCCCTTGCGCGATGCACCGACGAGGACGGGGCGCCCCAGCGAGGTGATCACCCGGAGCCCCCGAAGCAGCGCGAGGTTGTGATCGAGCGACTTCCCGAAGCCAATGCCCGGGTCGATCACGATGGC
>CALIKX010000039.1 GCA_938017905.1 uncultured Thermoleophilia bacterium
GGGCAGCAGGGCGGCCAGATCGTCGTCCCCCAGGCACGCCAGGTCGCCGATAGTCGCGAGCCCCGCACGCGCCAGGCGCTCGCCCGTGACCGGGCCGATGCCCGGCAGGGCCCGCAGCGGGCGGGGAGCGAGGAACGCGGCCTCCGTGCCGGCCGGCACCACCACCACACCCCGGGGCTTATCCGCATCCGAGGCGATCTTCGCCACGGTCTTGCACGTGCCGCAGCCGAACGATGCATCCAGTCCGGTCTTCTGCCGCACCGTCTGCTGCAGTCGCGTGAGAAATCGCCGTGCGCCACCCGAGGTCCACACCGCCCGATAGAGGTCGATGTATCCCTCGTCAATCCCCACCTGCTCGAGCACCGGCACCTCGGCGCGCACCAGGCTCCACACCTCGCGTGAGCGCTCGCGGTAACGCGGCATGTCGGGCCGCAGGAAGATCGCCTCGGGGCAGCACCGGCGCGCCTCCGCGGCCGGCATGGCCGATCGGATCCCGAACCGCCGGGCCTCGTACGAGGCGGTCGATACCACCCCCCGGCCGGCCGGGTCGCCACCAATCACCAGGGGGCGTCCCGCCAACGCCGGGTCGTCCCGCACCTCCACCGCGGCGAAGAAGGCATCGAGGTCCATGTGGGCGACCACCCGCGGCATGGAGCCGACGCTAGCGCCGCGGTCGGCCAACGATGACGTGGCGCGGAGCGCCTGGCCTCGGGGCTCAGTATCCGCGGAGACGTGGAAGGTTGTCCGCGGGCCCCTCGTGCCTCAGCGGATGGTTGGCCGCCGGTGTTTGGTCCTAGCCCGTCACACCGCTGCCCGCCGCGCGGCAGGACGTTCGCCCACCCACTCCGCCGCTGCGCGACTGGATGGCGCCCGTCAGGCGCAGCGATGACGCCGACGCGCGCACCGTGGTGGCGAGGGGGTCGCACCGCGTGGCCGTCACGGTCAGCACGCACCGGGCGGCCTGTCCGGGCAGCAGGTTGGCCACGCGGATCACGCCCTTACCCGTGGTGCGCGAGCACCGGGCATCGCCGGTGCCGGTCGCCGAGGTCGTGCGGATCACCTGACCGGGGGCGGGCGGCACCACGGCCACCACGTCGGTGGCGGTTGCCGTTCCGGTGTTCTTCACCACGATCGGCTGCGGTTGCGGCCGTCCCGTGATGGTGGGGCCCGTCGTGGGCGTCACGGTCACGTCCACTGCGGGGATGGCCGGCTGGCGCGACACCATGCAGTTGGGGCCCGAGGCACTCGAGCGGGCCGTCGCAGTCGTGCCGTCGGGGTTCCGGACGATCCACGTCACCGCGCGCTTCAGGGGGATCTTCTCCACCGTGAACACGGCGTCATGGCGCCCCGGCGTGAACATGACCGGCTGCGGACCGTCGAAGGCCGAGGGGCCGATGCGGTTGTCCTTCCCGCGGGAAATGCCGGCGGGGGCGGGCCCCGTCATCTCATAGCCGAACGAGGCCGTGTAGGTGCGGCCCGTCCTGCGAACGCACTGTACGAACACGCCGATCTGCAGCGCGTCCTTGGAGGTGGGGGTCTGCGTGGGGACCAGCGGGTTGGTGGGTGGCTTGCCGGGTGTGACCGTTGTGGAGCCGGGGCATGCCGGCGATCCGATGCCGGCTGTGGCCACGGCCCCGCCACCCCCACCGACCCTCCACGTGACGGTGCCCGTCACCGGCACGCCGCGCGCCACCCATGCGTTGTCCAGGGACCCCGGCAGGAACTCCTGCACCTGCCCCTGGTCGTCCCCGGTGCCGCCGAGCGATGGCGTTACCTGATTCAGGGGGCCGATCGGTGCCGTGATGGCAACGGGATTCGCGTTTGAGTATCCGAAGATGGCGTCGAAGCTGCCGTTTCCATTCTTCCGCACGCAGGTCACCTGCACGCCGATGGGCACCAGCGAGGTCAGGTCGGGCGGCTGCGGCCCGGTCGTGGGCGGCACGGTGGTGGAGGTTGGCGGCGTCGTGGCGCAGGCCGGGGCGCCATCGGGCACGGTGGCGCCGGCCACGCGCGTGGCCTGAGCAAGGTCCGTGCCGGGCGCGATGGGTGCGACTGCCACGATCCACGAGATGCTGGTGCCACGTGGCACGCCCTTTACCTCGAAGGCCGATGGGTTGCGGCCCGGGGCGAAGGTGGTCACCTGGCCGCGGTTGGGTGCATCGGTAGTGGACTCCGACGAGAGCACCACGCCGTTGTCCGTGCCCGCCGGGATCATCACCGGCGTCGTGCCGCCGTTCTCATACCCGAACACCACGCCGTAGGTGCTGCCCTCCGAGCGGATGCACGACACGAACACGCCGATCTGCTTGGGCGGCTCGGGCGGCACCGCGCAGGCCGGCGACAGGCCCGACGCCACGGCGGTGGAGGTGACCCCCCCGGCCGTGATGGACCAGGTCGCGGATCCCGACCGCGGGATGCTGGTTACCGCCAGCACGCGCGGGCCGGTGCCGGGGGCGAACGCCCCGGGGGGCGTGGGTGCGGTGAACCCGGACCCGGTCACCTGGTTGCCGGCCCCGGGCGCCACCGCGATGGTGGAGCCGTTGGGGTTCGAGACGTCGAAGTACGCGGTGAGGGTGCCGTCGGTGGCCACCTGCACGCACTGCACCGACGGCGTGATGCGCTGCACCGGTGGATCGGGATCGACGCAGCCGTTGTTGAAGGTGGCCTTCCCGCGCGACGACCAGTTGAGGCCCTGGAAGCGGCGGGTGGACGATCCATCCCGGTAGGAGAACGGCGGGATGATCGCCGTCGGGTACGTGCGGGCGTAGGCCAGAGCGTTCGGGATCGACAGCGTGAGGCGCGCGTACTGGCCGTCGGTGGGCACCGAGCAGATCGTCACCGAATCGGTCGGGGTGAGCGCGGACACCATCGCGGGGGTGCGGCAGCCGTTCTGCCAGATCAGCTGCCCGTCGCGGTCCCAGTTCTGCCCGGGGAACGCCACGTTGCCGCTGGCGGTGCGCAGCGTGAAGGGCGGGATGATGTCCTGGCGGTGGCGCCCGTGGACGGCGTAGGCCTGATCCGCGGGCACGCTGGTCTTCGTCCACGTGCCCGGTCCCGTCGCGTGGCACAGGGTCACCGTCCGCTGTACCGGGGGGTTCGGCGGGCGCAACTGGGTGCTCGCGGGCCGGGTCGACCCGGCGATGAGGGCCCGTACGCATGATGAGCTCGCGGCATGGCCGCTGGGCGGCCAGTTCTTCCCCAGGTAGGTGCCGCCGGGGTAGTTGAAGGCGGGGATGATGTCGTTCGCGTGACCTCCGTGACCCGTGCCGCCCACGATGCTCCGGTAACTCGGCCTGTTCGACACGTAGTTCTTGCCATTCCCGCTATGGCAGATGGGCACGTTGCCTGAGTAGAAGGGGAGCGCGGGAACGGGGGTGGAGGCAGTCCTCGATACCGCCCTGGTCGCGGGCCCGCTCAGCCCCGTGCTGGCAAGCGACACCGTGGCCGTCGCCGTGCCCGC
>CALIKX010000040.1 GCA_938017905.1 uncultured Thermoleophilia bacterium
CGCCCGTGGCCCCGAAGTCGCCGATCGCCCCGCCCAATCCGCGACGGTCCTGGGCCGGCCGCCTGCTGGTGGTGGCCACGGCGCGCATGAACCCCACGCCGGGCGGCAAGCCGCTTCGCCTCGTCCAGCCCATCGCGCCCCTCGGGGCGGGGCCCGTGTGGCTGCAGGTGCGCGGCGTGAAGGTGGTCGCGGGGGTGCGCTGGGTGAAGGTGCTCCTGCCGGTGCGGCCCAATGGCAGGACCGGCTGGATCCGTGCTTCCGACATGGTGTTCCGGCCGATCGACCAGCGCATCGACGTGGACCTGTCGGATCGCACGCTCAAGTTGTTCCGCAAGGGGAAGCGCATCCGGACGTTCCGCGTTGCCGTGGGCACGCCCGAGAACCCCACGCCCACCGGCCGGTTCGCCATCGCCGAGGTCATCCCCACGGGCGACCCGAAGGCCTTCCTCGGCCCCATCGTGATGCCCATAACGGGCTTCTCCGAGACGCTTAACGAGTACGCCGGCGGCAACGGTCGCGTGGCGATCCACGGCACCAGCCAGCCCCAGCTGATCGGGCAGCGCGTGAGCCATGGATGCATCCGCATGCGGAACGCCGACATCCGGCGCCTGAACCGCCTCGTGCGCAGCGGCACCCCGGTGATCATCCGGCGCTGATCCGCGGGGAGTCGCGGGCGCACCCGGCCCCCGGTGACGGGCTCTGGGTGGGCTAGAATGCGCGGCATGCCAGACGCGCTCCCGCCCGATTTGGAATCTGCCCTCGCCGAGATCGATCCCGCCATGCGCGGCAAGCTCGTCGAAGCGCTCGAACCGGTGCTTCCCGATCTCGGTCCACGCGAGGTCGCTGTGCTCCTCCGCCTGGTCGGGGGCATCAAGGGCGGCGCGTCGGTACCCGAGCTCAACGCATTCGTCCGGCTGCTGCCGGTGACCGTCAGCCGCGTGGTGCAGCCGGTCATCGAGCCCGCCGAGGTCAACTAGGACCCCGGATCCCCGGCGGTGCACACGCAGCGCGATACGGTGACAGCATGAGACTGTCCGCCGCCATCGCCATCGCTGCGTCGTGCGCGCTCGGGGCAACGGCGACGGCATCGGCGCTGGGCCAGCGCACCGTCGGCCGCGGATTCGACTCGCCGGTTGGGGTGGTGCAGGCTCCCGGTGAGTCCCGGCTGCTGGTGGTGGAGCGACGCGGGGTGGTGCGGCCCATCGTGCGCGGGCGCCCGGGCGCGCCTTGGCTCGACATCCGCGGGCGCGTGGGCACTCGGGGCCTGGAGCAGGGCCTGCTGGGCATCGCCTTCCGGCCCGACTTCGCGCGCTCCGGGCGCTTCTACGTGAACTACACCGATCGCGCTGGCACCACGCGTGTGGTCGAGTTCCGCACCCGGCGCGGGGCGCGCCGGGTGTCTACGCGCACCGCGCGCACGGTGCTGTCGCAGCGGCAGCCGTTCGCGAACCACAACGGCGGTGCGCTGGCGTTCGGGCCGGACCGCATGCTGTACGTGGCGCTTGGCGATGGAGGCAGCGCAGGTGATCCGCGCGGGTATGCGGCCAGCACCCGGAGCCTGCTCGGCAAGGTGCTCCGCATCAATCCATCCCGGCGCTCCGGGGGCCGCGGCTACGCCATTCCCCCGGGCAATCCCTTCGCAGGCCAGTCCGGGGCACGGCCGGAGATCTGGCTGCTGGGGCTGCGCAACCCCTGGCGCATGTCGTTCGACCGGTCCACCGGGGACCTGTGGATCGGTGACGTGGGCCAGAACGCGCGCGAGGAGGTGGACGTGGCCCGCGCCGGGCAGTCGGGGCTGGACTTCGGGTGGAACCGTCGCGAGGGCACGGCCGACTTCGAGGGCGGCGCGCGCACCGCGCGCGAGACCGCGCCCGTGGCCGAGTACACGCACGACGAGGGCTGCTCGATTACGGGGGGCTACGTGTACCGCGGGCGCGCCATCCCGGCGCTCGCCGGCCGCTACATCTACGCCGACTGGTGCACGGGCCGATCGTGGACCATCGACGCCGCGGCGCCGGGTGCGCCCACCGAGATCACGCGTGACCTGGGCGCCGTGAAGGGCGTGACGTCATTCGGGGAGGACCGCGCGGGCAACGTGTACGTGGTCGCCGGGTCGACCATCCGGCGCATCACGCGCTAGGGACGTCCGCCCCCTGGGGAATCCCAGCCCGCGAGCAGGGCGTCGACGATGCCGCGCACGCGGGCTGCGTCGCCGGCATCCGCGGCGTCGCGCAGTGCCACCAGCAGATCAGGTGGTGATGCCAGCAGGGCATCCGACCCCGCTGCCGACCAGCGCACCAGGGCATGGTGCACGACCTGCTCCACCGGCACGCCGAGCGATTTCGCCAGTGCCGACAGGCCGGGCATGGGGTCGAGCAACTGCGAGTCCCGCACCTCGGCGCGGAACGCGCCGCCCGGGTCGAAGGAGTCCGGATCGCCCATGGGTGCACGCTACCCGGCCGCGCTCCGCTACGGTGACGCGCCGTGAGCATCGCGAGTGAGCCCATCACCCCGAGCAGCGGATGGGGAGTCGCCCATCTCATCCTTCGCGCCCGGCCCGACGAGGGATCGGGGGCGGGATTCCAGGCCGCCCTCCGCGCGTTCACCGAGGCCGATCCGCGCAATCAGGTGCGCGCCTTCTCGGTGCTGAATGGCCGTGCCGACCTCGGCGTGATGCTGGTGGCACCAGACCTGAACCACCTGGACGTCGCGGTGAAGGGCGTGACGGCGGGTCCGGTGGAGGTGGTGTACTCGTACCTCTCCATCACCGAGGAGAGCGAGTACCGCGCCACCGAGGATGACGAGCGGGCACGGCTGGCCGCGCTCGGCGAGGACGACATCGAGGCCAAGGTGGCCGAGTGGCGCGAGCGCATCGCGCACTACCGGGAGATGCGGGTGCACCCAGACCTGCCCGTGCGGCGGCTGCTGTGCTTCTACCCCATGAGCAAGCGTCGGGCGGGCGACGACAACTGGTACGCGCTGTCGTTCGGGGATCGCAAGGCGCTGATGATGGGCCACGGCACCCTGGGCCGGAAGTACGCGGGGCGCGTCACCCAGCTCATCACCGGTTCCACGGGGTTGGACGACTGGGAGTGGGGGGTCACGCTGTTCAGCGATGACCTCGCCGCCCTCAAGGAGATCGTCTACGAGATGCGCTTCGACGAGGTGTCGGCGCGCTTCGGCGAGTTCGGGCCGTTCTTCGTGGGGATCGTGATGGACCCGGCCGACGCCCTGGAGCGGAGCGGCCTGCTCTAGCCCGTCACGCGAGGTCGTCCAGCAGCCGCCGGACGGATCCGTGGTACGCGCCCCCGAACAGGGCGGCGTGCACGAGCAGGGGGATCAGCTGGTTCAGGCCCACACGCTCGCGCCATCCCGGCTGCAGCGGGTACTCCTCGTGGTACGCCGCGAACACACGCTCCGGGAATCCGCCGAAGAGCAGCATCATCGCGAGGTCCACCTCGCGGTGGCCACCCACCGCCGCGGGGTCCACCAGCACCGGGGCGCCGCCCTGGTCAGTCATGCGGTTGCCCGCCCACAGGTCCCCATGAAGCCGGGCGGGCGGTTCGACGGGGCCCACCAGGTCGGGCAGCCGCGCGAGCACACGGTCGAGCATCCGGCGTGAGCCGGAGTCGAGGCCCGCGGCGTACGCGAGGGGGACCAGCCGGCATTCGGCCAGGAACTCGGGCCAGGTATCGCGCGGGGCGTTGGGCACGGCAAGGGGGCCGATGAACCCCGGATGATCGGCGCCGAAGCCGGGGGCCCCTGCGCGGTGCAGCCGCGCGAGGCCGCGGCCAAGCGCCTCGTCCGTTGCGGTTCCGGCCACCCCCCGGTCGATCCACTCGAGGGCGAGCCAGTCGTCATCCACGGCCACCACATCCGGGACCCGCAGTGCCCCGGCCGATCCCAGCCAGCACAGGCCGGCGGCCTCGGAGCGGAACATTCCCGGGGGTGCTCCGGATCGGTGCTTCACGAACAGCGATCGGGTGTCGAGCAGGTCGATGCGGAGCGCCTGGCAGACGTCGCCGCCCGGCACCGGGCGGGTGGTGATGACCGACGACCCCGCGACCTGGGCGATCTGGTGGGGGTCCGGCGGGGTCATTCCCCGGCCCGGGTGCTCCCGATATGCGCGATGAGGCCGGTGATGGAGCGGTCGACCAGGTCGAAGACGTCCGTGAAGCCCTGGCTGCCGCCGAAGTACGGATCGGGGACGTCCAGCTCGTCGTTGGCCGCCGGGTCGAATTCCCGGAGCAGGTGCACCTTGTCCGCTGCGGCAGGGTCCGGGGCGATCGCCCGCAGTGCCTCCCTGTTCGCGGTGTCCATCGCCAGCACGATGTCGAACCGCGCGAAGTCATCGGCGGTGAACTGGCGCGCCGTTCCCGCCATCGGCACCCCGCGACGGGCGGCCTCATCGCGTGCGCGCTCGTCGGGCGGGTGGCCCACGTGCCAGTCACCCGTGCCGGCACTCTCCACCTCCACGTGGACGCCGAGGTCCTCGAAGCCCAGGCGGTGGGCCATGATGGCCTCAGCGGTGGGGCTGCGGCAGATGTTGCCGAGGCAGACGAAGCAGACGCGTGTGGTTTCCGGCATCGTGGGCGATACTAGGCGCAGATCCCATCCCGACCCGGGGAGAACACCCATGCGCGGCCTCACATTCCACGGCGACCAGGACGTCCGGGTGGACGACGTGCCCGACGCGGCCATCGAGAAGCCCACCGATGCGATCGTGAAGGTGACGATGGCCGGGATCTGCGGGTCCGACCTGCACATCCTCAACGCCGGCACGGCCTTCGGGTTCGAGCCGGGGTCACGCCTGGGTCACGAGTTCATCGGCACCGTCGAGGAGGTCGGCGCCGAGGTGACCAACCTGCGACCCGGCGATCGCGTGCTGGCCTCGTGCAGCGTGCTGGACGGCACATGCCCGATGTGCCATGAGCACCTGCACTCGTCGTGCAATTCATGGTCGCTGTTCGGGTGGGCGCCCCGAACCTGGCAGCACGACGGACTCGTGCAGGGCGGGCAGTCCGAGTACGTGCGCGTGCCTCTCGCCGCGACGACCCTCATCCCCATGCCCGAGGAACTCGCGGGGATGGACCGCCAGAAGACCATGCTGCCGCTGGTGGACGTGATGTCCACCGGCTGGCACGGGCTCAGGTCGGCCGGCATGAAGCCCGGCTACAACGTGGTGGTGATCGGAGACGGAGCAGTGGGGCTGTGTGCGGTGCACGGGGCCAGGGCCCTCGACGCATCGCACGTGATCTGCCTGGGCCACCACGAGGACCGCCTCGACGTGGCGCGGCAGTTGGGCGCCACCGGCGTGGTGACCTCGCGTGACACCGACGAGATCCGCGAGCAGGTGCTGGAGATGACCGGCGGCGAGGGCGCGCACGTGGTGGTGGACAGCATCAGCGGCAAGTCGTCGATGGCGGCGGCGCACGCCACCGTGCGCGCGGGGGGCGCGATCGCATGCCTCGGGATGGACCACTTCATGCAGAACGTTCCCGAGATCAACTGGTTCGACCAGTTCCTGCGCAACATCACGGTGACGGGGGGCCTGGTGCCGGGCCCGGCGTACTTCCCGGAGCTGCTCGACGCCGTGAGGGCCGGCCGACTCGACCCCTCCCCGGTGCTCACCACCGAGTTGTCGCTGGAGGAGGCACCGGACGGATACCGCAAGATGCAGTCACGCGAGACAGGCGTGATCAAGGTCTGCCTCACGCCGGCGTGAGCGAGCAGGTCATCGCCGAGCTGGAGGCCGTCGGGCAGGAGCGCCTGGCGGCCTCCATGCGCGCCCTGCCGCAGGCGGACCGCGACGCCCTGTCGCTGCAGGTTGCGTCACTCGACCTGGCGCTGGTGCAGCGCCTCGTGGGGGAACTGGTGCGCGGCCCGGGCGGCGCGCACGCACCCCACCTCGGCCCCGCCGACGTGGATCGGCTGCCCGGTGACGACGCGTCGCATGCGCGGCGCCGCATGGCCGTCGAGGCGGGAGAGCAGGCGCTTCGTGACGGTCGGGTGGCCGTGGTGCTGCTGGCGGGCGGCCAGGGCACCCGCCTCGGGTTCGACCACCCGAAGGGGATGTTGTCGATCGGCCCGGTGAGCAACGCGTCGCTGTTCGCCATCCACGCCGCGGGCGTGGCGGCCACCCGACGACGCTACGGGTGCGACCTGCCGTGGTACCTCATGACGTCCGACGTCAACGACGCCGCGACACGGGCCTTCCTGGACGAGCACCTGATGTTCGGCCTGCCCCCGGACACGGTCACCACGTTCGTGCAGGGCATGCTGCCGGCCGTGGACCCGGTGAGCGGGGACATCCTGCGCGCCGCGCCGGATCGCCTGGCGCTCTCGCCGGACGGCCACGGCGGGCTCTTCCGCGCGATGGGCCACGCCGCCATCCTGGGCGACCTGGAGGAACGCGGCATCGACGTGCTCATGACCTTCCAGGTGGACAACCCGCTGATGCGGCCCGCCGATCCGGAGATGATCGGCGCGCACCTGCTGGCCCGGGCGGAGATGTCCACGATGGTGGTGGCCAAGGAGTCCCCGGATGAGCGCATGGGTGTGATGGCCACCGTGGATGGGCGCGCCGGCCTCGTGGAGTACAGCGACCTGCCGGCGGATCTCGGGGCCGCGCGCGACGACCTCGGCCGGCTGATGTACTGGGCCGGCAACACCGGCGTGCACTGCCTCGACCGCGCATTCGCCACGCGACTGGCGACGGGCGAGGCGCCCCTGCCATTCCACCGGGCCGACAAGCAGGTGTCCACGGTGGACGATCCCCACCCGGATGCGCCGAACGCGGTCAAGTTCGAGGCCTTCATGTTCGATGCGCTGCCGCTTGCCTCCCGCATCGCAACCCTCGAGGTTGCGCGTGCCGAGCGGTTCGCCCCGGTCAAGAACGCCGAGGCCCCCGACTCACCGGCCACGTGCCGTGCCGCGATGGTGGACCGGGCGGCACGGTGGCTGGAGGCCGCGGGGGTCTCCGTGCCGAGGGACGCCGCGGGCGTGAGCGTCCACGCGATCGAGATCGATCCGCGCTTCGCGCAGGACGCGCATGACCTGGTGGGGCGGGTGCCGGCCGACCTGGCGGTGGACGGCCCCCTGCTGCTCCGCGACTAGCGGACCGAGCGCGCGACCGCGATGAGCGGGAACGCCCTGGGGCCGCTCAGCTCGTACTGGCCGCCGACGCGGGGCACGTAGCGGCCCCACGTGATGATGCGCCATTTGGCGCTGGTGCAGTCGCGCGTGCGGCCAAGGCCGCTGATCGTGCGGGTGGTGCAGCGGAAGCGCAGGGGATCGCCGCTGGTGCAGTCCTCCCCGGCGATGGTGACGTTGCGGAACGTCACCGACTTCCCGCGCCACCGGTAGCGGGCAGTGGCCTCCTGCCGGCCGTCGCACACCGTGGCGTCGCCGCCATCCTCGGGCTGCTGGGTGCTGAGCCGGATCCGCTGCAGCACGGCGCCGCGCGTGGACCTCGGGTAGGCGATCGTGTCGCCCTTCACCCCAGTGGCCACCTGCGCCCAGGCCGCGGCCTCGGGGGTGACGGCGCAGGATCCGGATGCGCAGGTGCCACCCGTGGTGCCGGCGAAGGCGAGCGAGGCGCCCGCCCCCAGGGCGAGGGCGGCGAGGTATGGGGAATGGCGCATGTGCCTAGCGTACTTGCGGCGGGAGCGCGAACACCACGCCCTCGTCCGTTGGGACCTCGTTGCCCGTGCGGGAGTATCCACGCGTTTCCAGGTAATCCAGTACTTCGCGCACCAGCACCTCGGGAGCGGAGGCGCCCGCGGTGAGCGCGACACGGGGGTGGTGGTCGAGCCACGAGGGGTCGAGATCGCCGACGCCGTCGATGAGATGGCTCTCCGCGCCACCGGCCCGCGCGACCTCCACCAGGCGCTGCGAGTTGGAGGAGTTCTGCGATCCCACCACCAGCACGAGCTCGGCGGCGGTGGCCTCCACGGCGGCCTTTACGGCATCCTGCCGGTTCTGCGTTGCGTAGCAGATGTCGCTGGAGGCGGGTGACTGGAGTGCCGGGAACCGGCGCTTGAGGACGGCGATGATCTCGGCCGTGTCGTCGAGCGACAGCGTGGTCTGGGTGGTGAGCGCCACGTTGTCCGGGTCGGGTACCTGCACGGCCTCCGCCTGGGCAACATCCTCCACCACGATCACGCGCTCAGGGGCCTCGCCCCGGGTGCCGATGACCTCGTCGTGCTCGGCATGGCCCACCAGCAGCACGGTGGCCCCCTTGCCGGCGTAGCGCCGCACCTCGGCGTGCACCTTGCTGACCAGTGGGCACGTGGCGTCGATGACCTCCAGGTCCCGCGCAGCGCAGCGCTCGTAGATGTCCGGGGCGCTGCCGTGCGCGGACAGCACGATCACGCTGCCCTCCGGTGCCTCCTCGGGGGTCTCCACGAACACTGCGCCCTTGCCGGCCAGGGTCTTCACCACGTACTGGTTGTGCACGATCTCGCCACGCACGTACACGGGCGCCCCCCGCTCGCGCAGCAGGCGCTCCACGGTCTCGATGGCGCGGTCCACGCCAGCGCAGTAGCCGCGCGGGGAGATGAGGCTCACGGATTCGGTCACGGGCGGCAGGGTAGCGCGGCGCGCCGCAATGCGGCACGTAGGATGCTCCGCGTGAGTCCCGATACCGCAGACGCTGCGCACGCCCTCGACCTGGCGCTGCGCGCGGCGCACATCGCCGGCCGGCAGTTGATGGCGCGGTTCGGCGGGCCGGCCGAGGGCGTGGTGGCCAAGAGCACGTCGACCGACCTGGTGAGCGACGCCGACCACGAGGCCGACCAGACGATCCTCGGGATGATCCGCGCGGAGCGGCCCGACGACGCCATCCTGTCGGAGGAGTCGGGTGAGGCCGTGGCCGGCAGCACCGGCATCCGGTGGCTGGTGGACCCGCTGGACGGCACCACCAACTACCTGTGGGGATACCCGCAGTGGGCGGTCAGCATTGCCTGCCAGGATGACCAGGGTGGCCTGATGGGTGTGGTGCATGACCCGCTCCGCGGCGAGACCTTCAGTGCCGTGCGCGGTGGCCCCGCGCAGATGGACGGGCGTGATCTGGTGCTCGCGGGGTCCGATGATCTCGGCCAGGCCCTCCTCGGGACCGGCTTCGGCTACGACGCCGTGAGGCGGCGCCGGCAGGCGGCACGCCTGATGGGCGTGGTCCCGCATGTGCGCGATGTGCGCCGCGGGGGATCGGCGGCGCTTGACATGGCATGGGTGGCCTGCGGGCGCCTTGACGCCTACTACGAGTTCGGCGTGAACGCGTGGGATGTCGCCGCGGGCGCGGTGATCGTCACCGCCGCCGGCGGAACGGTGCAGGACCTCCCCGTGGGCCCCGAGGGCGCACCGGGAACCCTTGCGGCGCGACCGGGGCTGGCCGACCCGCTGCGCACAGCAGTGGACGCCGCCGCACACGGCATCGAGTAGCCACCCGCCCCGCCGCGGCCACCCCGGTGTCCGGCACCGGGGTGGCCGCCGGGTCACGCTCCTGCCGAGGCGGCGCTCTCGCGGTAGAGGCGCCGGAGAACCGTCGGCAGGATGCCGCCGTTCCGCAGGTAGTTCATCTCGTTCGGGCCGTCGATGCGCGACTGCACCTGGAACTGCCGGCCATCGCCCAGCTCCACCGTGAGCACGGCACGCGGCTCCATGGTGTCCAGCCCGCGGATGGAGAACGTCTCGTGCCCGGACAGGCCCAGGCTCTCCACGCTCTGCCCCTCGAGGAACTGCAGGGGCAGCACGCCCATGCCGACGAGGTTGCCGCGGTGGATGCGCTCGAACGACTCCGCGATGACGGCGCGCACGCCGAGCAGCGCCGTGCCCTTCGCGGCCCAGTCACGGCTGGAGCCGGAGCCGTACTCCTTGCCGGCCAGCACCACGAGCGGCACGCCGTCGGCTTGGTACCGCATGGAGGCGTCATAGATCGGGATGATGTCGCCGGTGGTGACGTGCTCGGTCCAGTTGCCCTCCTTGCCACCCGCCAGCGCGTTGCGCAGGCGGATGTTGCCGAAGGTGCCGCGCATCATCACCTCGTGGTTGCCGCGTCGCGACCCGAACGAGTTGAAGTCGCGCGGCTCCACGCCCTTCGAGATGAGGTACTCGCCAGCGGGCGAGCCCGCTGGGATCACGCCGGCGGGCGAGATGTGGTCGGTGGTGACCGAATCGCCCAGCACCGCCAGGGCGCGGGCGTGGTCGATGTCGGTGACGCCGGGGGCCTCGGGCGTGAGACCGTCGAAGAACGGCGGCAGCTGCACATAGGTGCTGTCGGAGTCCCAGGCGTAGGTGTCACCGGCGGGGACCGGGATGGCGCGCCAGCGCTCATCGCCGTCGAACACCGACGCGTAGTACTCCCTGAACAGCTCGGCGTCGATGGTGGTCTCGACCACCTCGCGCACCTCATCGGCCGACGGCCAGATGTCCGACAGCATGACCGGCTGGCCATCCGACCCCGTGCCGATCGGCTCGGTGGTGAGGTCGATGTCCACGCGGCCGGCCAGGGCGAAGGCCACCACCAGCGGCGGCGAGGCCAGGAAGGCCGCCTTCACGTGCGGGCTCACGCGGCCCTCGAAGTTGCGGTTGCCCGACAGCACCGCGGCCACGACCATCCCGTTGTCCTCGATGGCCTTGGTCACCGGCTCATCCAGCGGCCCGGAGTTGCCGATGCATGTGGTGCAGCCGTAGCCCACCAGGTTGAAGCGGATCTGGTCGAGGTAGGGCATGAGGCCCGACTTCTCCATGTATCCGGTGACCACCTGGGATCCTGGGGCGAACGAGGTCTTGACCGACGGGTTGACGGTGAGGCCCTTCTCCACGGCCCGCTTGGCCACCAGTCCGGCGCCCACCATCACGTACGGGTTGGACGTGTTGGTGCAGGAGGTGATGGCGGCGATGGCCACCGACGCGGGGCCGAACTCGGCCGTCTGGCCGTCGATGTCGAGTTCGACGGTGTCGTAGTGCCGGCCCCCGCCGTTCTGGTGCATCCCCTCGGGGTACTCCTCCATGAAGCGGTTGCCCACCTGCGGCAGCACCACGCGGTCCTGCGGGCGCCGCGGGCCGGACAGCGACGGCACCACGTCGCCCAGGTCCAGCGAGAGGTGCTCGTCGTACTGCGGGTCGGGGTCGCCGTCCTCGCGGAACATCCCCTGCTCGCGGTAGTAGCTCTCCACCAGCGGCACGAGGTCGCCACGCCCGGTGGTCTCCAGGTACCGCAGGGCCTCGGCGTCCACCGGGAAGATGCCCGTGGTGGCGCCGTACTCGGGGCCCATGTTGGCAATGGTCGCGCGGTCGGCCAGGGTGATGTTGCTGAGGCCGTCGCCGTAGTACTCCACGAACTTGCCCACCACGCCGTGCGCGCGCAGCATCTCGGTGAGGGTGAGCACCAGGTCGGTGGCGGTGGCGCCGGGCTGCAGCTGCCCGGTGAGCTTCACGCCCACGACGACCGGCCACGGCAGGTTGATGGGCTGGCCCAGCAGGTTGGCCTCGGCCTCGATGCCGCCCACGCCGAAGCCCAGGATGCCGATTCCGCTGATCATCGTGGTGTGGGAGTCGGTACCCACCAGCGAGTCGGGGTAGGCGCGGACCTCGCCGTCCACCTCGCGGGTGGCCACGACGCTGGCCAGGTACTCCAGGTTCACCTGGTGCACGATGCCGGTGCCGGGCGGCACGGCCCGGAAGTCCTGGAACGCCTGCTGTGCCCAGCGCAGCAGCGCGTAGCGCTCGGCGTTGCGCTCGTACTCCCTGGCGACGTTGTCCTCGAACGCGTGGTCGGTGCCGAAGAAGTCCACCTGAACCGAGTGGTCGATCACCAGGTCGGCGGGCACCAGTGGGTTGATGCGCGAGGGGTCGGCGCCCAGGTCGCGCATGGCGTCGCGCATGGCGGCCAGGTCCACCACGCACGGCACGCCGGTGAAGTCCTGCATCACCACGCGCGCCGGCAGCAGCGGAACCTCGCGGGCCAGGCCCGAATTGGGCGACCACGCGGCCAGTGCCCGCACGTCGTCCTCGCTCACGAACTCGCCGCCGGCGTTCCGCAGCACGTTCTCGGTGAGGATCTTCACCACGAAGGGCATGCGCGAGAGGTCCTGCCCGAGCGCGTCCAGGCGCCAGATCGCGTAGTCCTTCCCTCCGGCCGAGAGGGTCGCGCGTGCGTTGAACGGGTCCGGTGATGCGCTCACAGGGGCTCCTGATTCGGGATCTCGTCTCTGGCTCCGGCGCGTCCGCCGGGCGACCGGGGAGGGTACACCGGGAATGGCACCGGTTGGCCACATGGAATCCCATCCGGGATGAATCTCCCTTCCATGAGGTGAACCCCGGATGAAGACCTCCCGAATCGTCGCGGCGGGTGCGGGCCTGGTGACGGTGACCCTGCTGGCCGCGGGCTGCAGCTTCGGCGGCACCGAGACCGTGACCGTGACGGCCCCCACCACGCCGACCACCGAGACGACGCCGACGACCACGACGGCAACCACGGCGACCACCACTACGACGGCCGCGACCACCACCGCGAAGCCCGCGGAGAGCCCGGTGGTGAAGGCCAATAAGGAGGTCCAGGAGGATCTCGCCGACCTGGGCTTTTACGACGGCCCGGTCAATGGGGTGTACGGCCCGCGCACCACCGCGGCGGTCAAGCGCTTCCAGGCGCGTGCGGGCCTGCCGGTGGACGGCATCGCCGGTCCCCAGACGATGGGTGCCATCAACCTCGCGCTGGGCAATGACAGCACCGATGCGGTGGACCTGCTGCAGACCACCCTGAAGGGGCTCTGCTACTACGGCGGGAACGTCGATGGGATCTTCGGGTCGGGCACCGAGGCGGCGCTCATCGCCTTCCAGAAGGCGGAGGGCCTGAGCGCCGACGGGCGCTACGGACCCAAGACGGCCGTGGCCCTGGCCAAGGCATGGCCGGGTCGCCCGTCGTCGTGCTCGGGCACCAACCCGAGCGGGGGCGGAAAGCCCACCGGCGACACCCTCACCATCGGCAGTCCGAAGTTCACCCGAACGTTCGACCTGTCGTCGTGCACGGTGATGGGGCGCGGCATCCAGGCCACCGGGTCCGCCGTGGGTGGCTACGAGGTGGGGCTCGACAGCCCGGGCGGCCCGGGCGGCACGCTGGCCATCGACAGCGCCGACGTGGTGCTGGACGGCACCGTGAAGAACATCACCATCTCGGTGAACGGCCAGTTTCGCGCCACCGGAACGTTCGACAGCGGTGGCACGTGGACTGCGGTCGGCACCTGCGCCAACTGATCCCGGGACCGGGCGGGACGGGTCGGCGCCCGTCCCGCCCGGTCGGGATCAGGCCGGCGCCGTGAGTCGGCGGTACTTGATGCGGTGGGGCGTGTCGGCGTCCTCACCCATGCGCTTGCGCCGGTTCTCCTCGTAGTCGGAGTACGAGCCCTCGAACCACACCACGTTGCTGTCGCCCTCGAAGGCCAGGATGTGCGTGGCCTCGCGGTCCAGGAACCAGCGATCGTGGGTGATGATGACCGCGCACCCCGAGAAGGTCTCGAGTGCCGTCTCGAGCGCACGAAGGGTGTCCACGTCGAGGTCATTGGTCGGCTCGTCCAGCAGCAGCAGGTTGCCGCCACCCGAAAGCATCTTGGCCATGTGCACGCGATTGCGCTCGCCGCCGGAGAGCTGGCCCACGGGCTTCTGCTGGTCGGAGCCGCGGAAGTTGAAGGCCGCCGTGTACGCGCGCGCCTGCACCTCGTTGCCCCCGCCCAGGTCGATCACGTCCCGGCCGTTGCTGATCTCGTCGTAGACGGTCTTCTTCGGGTCGAGCTCATCGCGGCTCTGGTCCACGTAGGCCATGCGCACGGTCTCCCCGATGTCCAGGGTGCCGTCGTCGGGCTGCTCCTGGCCGGTGATCATGCGGAACAGGGTGGTCTTGCCGGCGCCGTTCGGACCGATGATGCCCACGATGCCGCCCGGCGGCAACGAGAAGTCCAGCCCCTCGAACAGCAGCTTGTCGCCGAAGGCCTTGGTGAGCCCCGTCGCCTCCACCACCTTGTCGCCCAGCCTGGGGGCGAGGGGGATGCGGATATCGGCGGCCCCGCCGCGCTTCTGCGCGTCGGCCTCCTCGGCAACCAGCGTCTCGTAGTTGGTGATGCGGGCCTTGCTCTTCGCCTGGCGTCCCTTGGGGTTGGTGCGCACCCACTCCAGTTCGCGGGCGATGGCCTTCTGGCGCTTGCTCGCCTGCTTCTCCTCCTGCGCCAGCCGCTTCTCCTTCTGGTCGAGCCACGAGGAGTAGTTGCCCTGCCAGGGGATTCCCCGCCCGTTGTCGAGCTCCAGGATCCACCCGGCCACGTTGTCGAGGAAGTACCGGTCGTGGGTGACGGCCACCACGGTGCCCGGGTACTCGTCCAGGAACCGCTCCAGCCACGCCACGGACTCGGCGTCGAGGTGGTTGGTGGGCTCGTCCAGCAGCAGCATGTCGGGGGCCGACAGCAGCAGGCGGCACAGCGCCACGCGGCGCTTCTCGCCACCGGATAGGTTGGTGACCTCCGTATCGCCCGGCGGCAGGCGCAGGGCGTCCATGGCCACCTCCACCTGCCGGTCGAGGTCCCAGGAGTTCGTGCGCTCGATGGCGTCCTGCACGCGCTGGTACTCCTCGAGCAGGGCCTCCATCTCATCCGGCTCCATCGGCTCGCCGAGCTTCCCGCTCATCTCGTTGAACCGGTTGAGCAGGTCGCGCCGGTCGGCCACGCCCTCCTCCACGTTGGCGCGGACGTCTTTGGACTCATCCAGTTGCGGCTCCTGCGGCAGGTAGCCCACCTTCACGCCCTTGCCGGGCATGGCGTCGCCGTTGCTGGGGGTGACCTCCCCGGCCATGATCTTCAGCAGCGTGCTCTTGCCCGCGCCGTTCAGGCCCAGCACGCCGATCTTGGCGCCGGGCAGGAAGGCGAGGGTGATGTCGTCGAGCACCACCTTGTCCGGCGGGTACGACATCCGGACCTTGTGCATCTGGTAGACAAATTCATTCTCGGCCATGTGCGTGATCCTAGAGGCGCGGCGCGAGTAACGGTGGGAGGGCAACCGGAGCCGGGGATCGCCATTTGCGGCCCCCGCAAATGGCCATACCGTTTCGCGACGCGCCCACCCGCCGTTACGTGCGCCGCGCCTCTAGGCTGTGGGGCATGGACGTGACGGAGAATTCCTTCCAGGCCGACGTGATCGAACGCTCGCACCAGGTGCCGGTGGTCGTGGACTTCTGGGCGGAGTGGTGCGGTCCGTGTCGCCAGTTGGGACCGCTGATCGAGGATGCGGTGGGGCGCCGCGAGCCGGACGTGGCGCTGGCGAAGGTGGACATCGACGCCAACCCGGGCCTGGCCCAGCAGTTCCAGGTGATGAGCATCCCCGCGGTCAAGGCATTCCGGAACGGGCAGGTGGTGGAGGAGTTCGTGGGCCTCGTGGGCCCGGACCAGATGGAGTCGTTCCTCGATCGCCTGGTGCCGAGCAAGGTCGACCTGCTGGTTGCCGAGGGCGACGAGGACAGCCTGCGCGAGGCCATCACGCGTGACGCTGGACGCACGGATGCCCGGATCGCCCTGGGTCACATGCTGATCGACCGCGGCGACCTGGAGGAGGCACGCGAGGTGCTGAAGCCCGCCGAGCACGACCCCATCGCCGCCGGCCTGCTGGCGCGCGTGCGGCTGATGGGCAGTGACGTGCCCGACGTGCAGGCGGGCCTGGCCGCGCTGGAGCGCCAGGACTGGCAGCAGGCATTCGCGAGCCTCGTGGATGCGGCAGCCACCACGGCCGACTCGGTGCTGAAGGACGACCTGCGGAAGATGCTCATCGGCCAGTTCCGCGAACTCGGCGACAGCCATCCGGTGGTGCCGGAGTACCGCAAGAAGCTGTCGCGGGCGTTTCACTGATGGAGGTCCGCGCATACGACGATGCCGCGCCGTTCACCACCACCGACGGCAGCACCATCCGCTCGCTGCTCGACCTGTCGGTGGCGCCGGTGGCGAATCACAGCCTGGCCGAGGCCACGCTGCCCCCGGGCGGCCGCACCGACCGCCATCACCACAAGGTGTCGGAGGAGATGTACTACCTCGTGGAGGGGCAGGCGCTCATGGAGATCGACGGGGAGGAGCGGGCCGTGCGCGCGGGCGACGCCATCCTCATCCCGGTCGGCGCGTGGCACCAGATCACCAACACCGGCGCGGATGACATGCGCATGATCGTCACCTGCGCCCCGCCGTGGACGGCGGAGGACACCTACTTCGACTGATCCCGCCCTGCCCCGCTACGGCGTGGTGGGTTCCGGGCTGCGGCTTCTGGTGGGTGACTCACCCTGCGCGGGTGCGGCGCCGGGGTGGGGGCGGTCCGACCACGATCGCAGCGCGGGGCGCACCACCAGGAACCACGTGAGCACGCCCGAGATGGCAACGAGGACCAGCGCGAACACTGCGGCCTCCTCGAAGGCCGCGAGTTCCGCCGCCTGCCACACCTTGGTGGCCAGCGTGGAGAAGCCGGGCGGCGCGAGCAGCAGTGTGGCGGGCAGTTCCTTGGCGGTGGACAGCAGCACCAGCCCGGCGCCGGCGGCGAGCCCGGGCAGCATCAGCGGCATCTCGACGCCGGCGAACCGGCGCAGGCGGCTCCTGCCCATGATGCGCGCGGCGTCGTCGAGCCGCTGCGGCACGCCGGCCACCGCGGACTGCGCCGCGCCCAGCGCGAGCGCCCCGTGGTGCACCACGTACGCCAGGACCAGGAGCGGGAGCGTCTGGTAGAGCGCGCCCAGGGGGCCGGGCGTGGACAGCGTGAAGAACACGAAGGCCAGCGCCGTCACCAGGCCGGGCAGCGCGAATCCGCCCACCACGGTGCCCGCCAGCACCTCGCCCAGCCGTCCCGGGCGCCGCACGCTGCGGAAGGCGATCGGCACGACGATGGCGATCGTCACCAGAGCCGCCACCACGCTCACGCCCACCGTGCTGAGCAGCGGCCCCGTGATGAGGCCCGGGTCGGAGATGACCGACGCGCTGTCGGCGGACCCCCGCACGAACCCGCGGATGGCCCAGTAGCCCAGCACGGCGATGGGCGCGACCAGCGCGAAGCCGATCACCAGTGCGAGAAATGCGTATGCGGCGATGGCCGCCCGCCCCAGGGGCAGCATCAGGGGCGAACCCACCCGTGCCTGATCGCGCAGGCCGACCCGTGATGACCGCCGCTCGAGCGCCACGATGGTCACGGCCAGCAGGCCCAGCACCAGGCTGAGGGCCATCGAGGTGATGGGGTCGAGCAGCCGGTCGGCGTAGATGGCGCGCGTCAGGGTGTCGTAGCGCAGCAGCTGCACTGCCCCGAAGTCGCTGATGACGTAGAGGAACACCAGCAGCGCGCCCGCGGCGATCGCCGCCCGGGCCTGCGGCACCACCACGGTCATGAACACCGATGCCGGGCGTCGCCCCAGAAGCCGGGCCGATTCCTCGAGCGCCGGTGACAGCGTGCGCAGCCGGGCCATGACCGGCAGGAACACATAGGGGTAGGTGAGCAGCGTCAGCACGATGAACGCGCCGCGGAAGCCGTTGAGCTCGGGGAGCCAGGTGATGCCCAGGGAATCCTCCACCAGACCACCCGGTGCGAAGGCGGCGATCAGGGCCACCGCTCCCACGAACGACGGGATGACCAGCGGCAGGCACAGCAGCAGCGCCCATATGCGGCGCCCGCGCACCTCGGTTCGGGCCACCAGCCATGCGGCCCCGGTGCCCAGCGCCGCCGCGGCCGCCGACACCGAGATCCCCAGGCCGAGGCTGCGGAGCAGGGGCCCCACCAGGCGGTCGTCGGATACCGCATCCCACAACCCGCCCAGGTCCTGCGCATTGCGTACGAGCAGGTACGCGAACGGCAGGGCGAAGGGCACGGCGAGGGCCACCGCCAGGGCGGTGGCCCCCCATCCGCGCCCCGTCACCCGATCAGTTCGCGAGGCCGCTCTCCCGGATCTGCTCGGCCACGGCGCGCAGGTCGGTCTGGCCGGTCAGGTCATACGCGGGGTAGTCGCCCTCGGTGAGCGCTGGCGCCCGCCCCGGTGCCGACACGCCGATGGCGGTGGGGTACTCGCCCTCGCCCGCGATGATCAGTTCCTGGCCTGTGTCCGACACCAGGAACTTCACCAGGTCATCCGCCTGCGCCGTATCGGCGCTGGCCTTCGGCACCGAGGCGGTGGCCACCAGGAACAGGCTGCCGGCATCGGTGCCGGGGAACCGGTAGGCCGCGATCGGGGCGTCCGGGTCATCCTCGAGGATCTCCAGCACGTAGTAGTGGTTCACGAGGCCCATGGGGATCTCCCCGCGGGTGACCGCCTCGGCGATCGCGCTGTTCTTGGCGTAGGCCTTGGCGCCGTTCGCCGCGAGGCCCTTCAGCCAGGCGTCGGCCTCCGCCTTGCCCTCGATCTGGTTGAGGGCGGCTACGAAGTCCTGGAACGAGGCGTTCGATGGGGCCACTGCCACCGTGTCGCGGTAGGCCTCGCCCGTGAGGTCCATCACCGAGTCCGGCAGGTCGGACTCCTTCACCAGGTCGGTGTTGTAGATGAGCACGCGCTGTCGCCCGGCGATCCCCACCCAGTCCCCGTCGGCGGCCCGCAGCCTGGCCGGCACGCGGTCGAGCACCGCCTGCGGCAGCGGGGAGAGCAGGTCCTTCTGGTCCAGGTAGGACTGCGAGATGGGGCTCTGCGCGATGAACACATCGGCGCGGCCCTTGTCGCCCTCCTCGGCCACGAGCAGCGCCAGGTCGGCGGAGTCGCCATAGCGCACGTCCAGGGTGGTGCCCGACTGCTTCTCGTACGCGTCGAACACCGGCTCCATATATTCCTCCTCGCGGCCGGAGTACACGGTGAGCGCGCCGCCATCGCCCGTGACAGCGGATGAGGCCGCCGTGTCGGATGAACTCCCGCAGGCGGACAGCACGAGTACCGAGGCGATCGTGGCGATGGATGCGCCGATGATGGCGCGGGGACGGCTGGTCACGAAGGTTCTCCTCATGGAGTCGCGGGTGGAGGCCGCGGGACTCTATAAGTCATGAAGATTAGATAAAACCCCTAGGCCGAGAACGCCACGCTGGGCTCGCCCACGTACTCCAGGCCGATGCGGTCGCCCGTGTCGTAGGGCGGACGACCCATCACGCGACATCGCACCGGGCAGCCGCTGCTGCTCGTGACGATGACCGCATCGTGCCCGTAGTACTCGATGCGCTCCACCACTGCGTCCTGCCCGCGGCACGCGGCGATGCATTCGGGGCGGATCACCACCTCCACCGCACCGTGGGCGGGGCGGGCAAGCGGAACGTCACCCACGGGGGTGTGCGCCACATCACCCACGGCCTGGGCCGGCAGCAGGTTGGCGTCGCCCACGAACGTGGCCACTGCGCGGCTGGCGGGTCGCTCGTAGAGGTCCGCCGGTGTGCCCAGCTGGGCGATGCGGCCCTCCAGCATGAGCGCCACCTGGTCGCCGATGAGGAATGCCTCCTCCTGGTCGTGCGTCACGAACACCGCAGTGGCCCCGGCCGCCGCCAGCAGGCGTCGCACCTCGCTGCGCAACTCGGCGCGCAGCGGTGCGTCGAGGGCCGAGAAGGGCTCGTCGAGCAGGATCAGGGAGGGCTCGGCCGCCAGTGCGCGCGCCAGCGACACGCGCTGCTGCTGCCCTCCGGACAGCGTTGCGGGCATGCGGTCCGCGGAGCCGCTCAGGCCGACCAGCGCAAGTGCCCGCTCCACCTTGGGACCTCCGCGTTCGGCGCGGGGGAGCCCGTAGCCCACGTTTCCGCCCACCGTGCGGTTGGGGAACAAGGCCGGCTCCTGGAACACCATGCCGATGCGGCGCTTCTCCGCCGGCACGAAGCAATCCGGCCCGGACACGGTGAAGTCGTCCACGGCGATCATCCCGGCATCGGGGCGATCCAGCCCGGCGATGCAGCGCAGGAGCGTGGTCTTCCCGCACCCGGATGGGCCCAGCAGTGCCAGCACCGTGCCGGCCGGCACGTCCAGGTCGATGCCCCGTAGCACGGGGTTCCCGCCCAGCACGCGCTCGATACCGCGGGTGCTCAGCGCCGACCCGCGGGGGTCGCTGCGGCCCGGCACGGCCGGGCACATCTCAATGTGGGGAGGGCGGTTCTCCATCGCGACAACTTACGGTAGCGCCACAGGGGCTGTATCGGCAATGACCATCGCCCAAATCAACGCCCGATCACGCGCTAGCGTGCCCGCACGACACGGGGGTGCGCATGCAATCGGATTCACGGGACGCGGCAGTGCTGGCGGAAGGGCTCGGGCGGCGTTACGGCGACGGCGAGGCCGCGATCGACGCCCTGGCGGATGTTTCCATCGCGTTTCCCCGCGGGCAGTTCGCGGCCGTCATGGGCCCGTCGGGCTCCGGAAAGTCCACGCTGCTCCACTGCCTCGCCGGGCTCGACCGGCCCACCGCGGGCGCGGTGGTGATCGATGGCACACCCCTCGCCGGCCTGTCGGATCGCGACCTCACGGTGCTGCGCCGCTCCGCGATCGGCTTCGTGTTCCAGTCCTTCAACCTCCTGCCCATGCTGACCGCGCGCGAGAACGTGGCGTTGCCCCTGCGCATTGCGGGCACGCGCGACTCCGACGCGCGGGTGGAGGCCATGCTGGGCGAGGTGGGCCTGGCCGACCGCGCAGGGCACCGGCCGTCGGAGCTCTCGGGCGGGCAGCAGCAGCGCGTGGCCATCGCCCGCGCGCTGGTGACCGAGCCCACGGTTATCTTCGCGGATGAGCCCACGGGCAACCTGGACTCGGCCAGCGGCCAGGAGATCCTGGATCTCCTGCGGCGGGCCGTGGATGAGCGGGGCCGCACCGTGGTGATGGTCACCCACGACCCGCGGGCCGCCACGATCGCCGATCGCGTGGTGCTGTTGTCGGACGGCCGCGTGGTGCTCGATCGCTCGGGCATGGACGCGGATGAGATCTACGACGCCGTGCGCACGCTCGACCCCGCGTGATCCGCCTCGTCCTCGCCGGGCTGCGCCAGCGCAAACTGCGCGCCGCGCTCACGGCCATCGCCATCCTGCTCGGCGTGGCCATGGTGACCGGCACCCTGGTGCTGACCAGCCAGATCACCCGCGCGTTCGACGAGATCTTCCAGGCTGCCAACTCCGGCGTGGACGTGCGCGTGTCGCCCCGCACGGACTTCGAGGGCGGCCTGTCGAATGTGCCCACCCTGCCGGAGTCGATGGTGGCGCAGGTGCGCGGGGTGGAGGGCGTACGCGCCGCGGCCCCTGAGCTCGCCGCCTTGGGATCCCCGGTGGTGAACGGCGAGTACGTGCAGTCCACCGGCGCGCCGTCGTTCGTGTTCTCCCTCACGCCCGACCCATTCCGCTCCACCGAGCTCGCGAGCGGTGCGTACCCGGCCCGGAACGGTGAGGTGGCCGTGAACGAGGCCCTCGCGGCGAACGAGGGGCTCGACCTGGGCGACCGCCTGGGCATCGCCACGCGCGACGGCGTGAAGCAGGTGACCCTCACGGGGACCGTCACCTTCGCCAACGTGTCGTCCATCGGCGGCACGACCATCGTCATCGCCACGAAGGATGACGTCCAGCGCTGGTTTGACCTGGAGGGGCGGGTCAACTCCATTGCCGTCGCCGCTCAGCCGGGGGTGACGCCGCAGGCGCTGGCCCGGCGGATCGCCGCCAACCTGCCAGCCACCGTTGAGGTGCGCACCGGCCAGCAGGACGCCGCTGACCAGGCTCAGCAGACCACCGAGGCCATCAACACGTTCCTACGCCCGGCGCTCCTGGCATTCGGGGTGATCGCGCTGTTCGTGGGCGCGTTCATCATCTTCAACACCTTCTCGATCACCGTGGCGCAGCGGCTGCGTGAACTGGGCCTGCTGCGCACCATCGGTGCCAGCCGGCGCCAGGTGATGGCGTCCGTGGTGGGTGAGGCCCTCGTGATCGGCCTGGTGGCCGGCGTGGTGGGCCTCGTCGCCGGGTACGGGTTCGCGGCCCTGCTGGTGTGGGTGTTCGACACCCTGCTGCCCGGCGGTATCCCGGTGGCCGGCGCGCAGATCTCGCTCGGCATCGTGCTGACGGCCCTTCTGGTGGGCGTGCTGGTGAGCGTGGTGGCAGCCCTCATCCCGGCCGTGCGCGCGAGCCGGGTGCCACCCGTGGCGGCGCTGCGCGAGGGCGCGGAGATCCCGCGTGGGCGCCTCTCGCGGTTCACGCCGCTGCTCGCCGGGCTCCTCGCCGTGGGCGGCATCGTGCTGATCGTGGTGGGCCTGCAGAGCGAGGGCGGTGCGACGCGGCGCCTTCTGGTGATGGCGCTCGGTGCGCTGCTGGTCTTCCTGGCCATCGGCGGACTGCTGCGGTACCTGGTGCCGGGCCTCTCGCGCCTCATCGGCTGGCCCCTGGAGCGCACGCCCGGTGCATCGGGCTCACTCGCCCGCCAGAACGCCACGCGCAACCCGTCACGCACGGCGGCAACAGCGGCGGCGCTGATGATCGGCATCGGCCTGGTGTCGTTCGTCGCGGTGTTCGCCCAGGGCCTCAAGGCGTCCGTGACCGGGGCGATCGACGACACCCTGCGCGGCGACCTGATCATCTCGGGCAAGAGCTTCCAGCCCATCCCCGCGGCCAGCGCCGCCGCGGTGCGCGCCACGCCGGGCGTGGCGGACGTGGTGGCCGTGCTCACGGACGAGGCGCGGTCGGCTGGCGCCGGCCGCACGACCGTGTTCGGTGTGGATCCCGGAGCCGCGGCGCGCGGGTTGTCGTTCGAGTGGGTGGATGGCTCGGAGGCCGACCTGCGCGGGCTCGGCCCGGGCCAGGTCGTGGTGGAGCAGGACTTCGCCGATTCCGCCGGTGTGGGCGTGGGCGACCCGGTAACGCTGCGGGCGTCATCGGGCGCGAGGGACACCTACCGCGTGGCCGGGGTGTTCCGTGACCGCATCCTGTTCGAGGGCGGGGTGATCGCCTCGCGGACGGGCTTCGGCCGCCTGTTCACGGCGCGCGACCCGATCTTCGTGCTGGCCACGGTGGACCCCGGTGCCGACCCGGTGGCGGTGAAGGACGCGGTGGCGAAGTCCCTCGCGCCGTTCCCCGCGGCCGAGGTGCGCACCAACGCCGAGTACCGCGACGAGATCAGCAGCCGCGTGGACTCCATCCTCTACCTGCTGTACGTGCTGCTGGCGATGAGCGTTGTCATCTCGCTGTTCGGCATCGTCAACACGCTGGTGCTGTCGATCACCGAGCGCACGCGCGAGATCGGCATGCTCCGTGCCATCGGCCTCACGCGCTCGCAGCTGCGGAGGATGGTGCGGTACGAGAGCGTGATCACCTCCGGCATCGGTGGGGTGATCGGCATCATCCTGGGCGTGGTGCTGGCATGGGTGTTCTCGCTCGGATTGCGCGATGAGGGCATCGTGTTCCGGATCCCGTGGACGCAGCTGGTGGTCTTCCTCGTGGTCGCCGTCGTGGCCGGCGTGCTTGCCGCGGTGCTGCCTGCCCGGCGCGCGGCCCGGCTCGACCCCCTCGACGCGCTGCACTATGAGTAGGCGCCTCGCGGCCGGCCTCGCGGCGTGCGCCGTGGTGCTGGGCGCGGTAGTCATGGCCGGATGCGAGCGGCGCTCCGACGCGGCCGCCCCGGAGGTCGGGGCACCTGCGGCGCAGGTGGTGGTGACGGCCGACCACGGTGCCGAGGTGCTCGGCGATGACCGCGTCACGCCGGGGCAGAGCGTGCTCGACGCCCTGCGCGGCCTCACCCCGGTGGAGACCGCATACGGGGGAGGGTTCGTGCGCGCCATGTTCGGGCGTGGCTCGTCCACCGACCCGCCCCGCGACTGGTTCTTCTTCGTGAACGGCCTCGAGTCGCCGGTGGGGGCGGCATCGGCGACGCTGGCCAACGGCGATGTGGCGTGGTGGGACCACCGCGCATGGCAGGGCATGCAGAGCGTGCGGGCCGTGGTGGGGTCATGGCCCGAGCCGTTCGTGCATGGGGCTGGCGGTGCGTCGCCCGTGGTGGCGGCGGATGCGCCGCTGGGCGGTGCATTGCAGGCCGCTGGTGCGCGCGTGGCCGGGGGCGACCGGGCCTTCCGGGTGCGGGTGGGGTCGGATGCCGACCTATCGCGGCGCGATGCCGCGTGGCGATCCCTCAACGGCGATCCGGGTGCGCGGGCCCTGCCCGGGGGCATCGCGGACGGCCGCGTGGTGCTGATGCCCGCCGGGGGCGGGGCACCGCAGCCGGTGGACGGAGCGCGCGCCGTGGCGGTGCTGGTGCCCGCGGGCGCACGCCCGGCCGACGGC
>CALIKX010000041.1 GCA_938017905.1 uncultured Thermoleophilia bacterium
ACCGCGCCGGGGCCGGGGATGACCGTGGCGGGCAGGCCGGCATCCCGGGCCGCAGCCACCACCCGCGAGCCCGGATCGCTCACGCCGGGCATGCCCGCATCGCTCACCAGCGCCACCGTGGCACCGTCCTGCATGCGCCGCACCAGGTCGGCCGCTCGCCGGGCCTCATTGTGGCGGTGCGCGGGAACCATAGGGGCGTCAGATCCCGCATGGCGCAGCAGCACCGCCGTGCGCCGGGTGTCCTCGCACGCCACCACGTCGGCGTCGCGCAGCGCCTGCGCCGCACGCGGGGACAGGTCGTCCAGCGTCCCGATGGGCGTGGCGACCACCACGAGGCGCCCGCTCAGGCCGCGCCCTCCTCGGCGGCCAGGATGCCCGCCCCCACCATCCCGGCGTCGTTCCGGAACCGGGCGACCACCAGCGGGGCGCGGCGCGTGGGCGGAAGAGCGCGGCGCTGGTACTCCTCGCGCGCGGGCGCGAGCAGGATCTCCTCCGCCGCGGACAGGCCGCCGCCGATCACCACGATGCCCGGGTCGAAGATGTTGGTGAGCGATGCCACGGCCACCCCCAGCCAGCGACCAGCCGTGGTGAAGACCTCGAGCGCGTCCGCATCGCCGGCGCGCGCCAGGTCGAGGCCCGTCCGACTGTCCAGGCGTCCCTCCGCGAGCAGCACCCCGAGCGCACCGCCGGGGTCGGCCGCCGCCGCGGCACGCAGGTCGCGCCCCAGCGACGTGCCGCTGCACATGGTCTCGATGCACCCGTGATTGGGGCAATTGCCCTGGCATGGCGGTCCGTCGCCCTCCACCACCACGTGCCCCAATTCGGCCCCCTGGCCGCCACCGCCCCGGAACACCCGGCCGCCGATGATGAGCCCGCCGCCGATGCCCGTGCCCACCGTCATCAGCACCACGTCGTCGTGCCCGCGGGCCGCGCCCAGCCGGTGCTCGGCGAGAGCGGCCAGGTTGCCGTCGTTGTCCACGTGCACGGGAAGGCCGATGTGCTGCTGTAGCAGGTCGCGCGCATGCAGGCCATCGAGGCCGGTGTGGTTGGACGCCCCCACGATCCCGGTGGCCGGGTCGATGGTGGCGGGCACGCCCACCCCCACTGCGGCCACGTCGTCGGTGGCGCCCGCGACCAGACGGGCCGTCGCGTCGGCGATCGCGCGCACCACGGCCTCGCCCCCCTCGGGCGTGGGGATGACCAGCGACTCCTCGATGCCGTCGCCGGGCCCCAGGCGGGCGGCCGCGATCTTGGTCCCGCCCACGTCGACGCCGATGACGCTCATGTACCCCCCGTGGACCGGAACACCCGTTGGCGACGGTACCATCGGCCGCCGATGCCGCCCTCCGCCAAGCCATATCGGCGCTTCAAGGCCCGCGGGTCCGGGAAGTCCGCCGAGGGGATCGACGGCCTGCGCCAACTCACCGAGGGAGTGGGCCGGGCCGAACGCGCGTCCCCTGCCCCCGATCCCGACCCGTGGGCGCCGCCGCCCGAGCGCCGGTGGTGGTCACTGCGCGGCATTGGCGCTTGGGCGTGGACGTGGCGCGTGGCATCGGTGCTGGTCCTCGGCCTGGTGGCCTGGGGCGTGTTCGGGTTCCTCAGCGTGCGCGGCGCCGTGTCCGAGGCCAACGCGCGCGTTACGCCCGCGGCCAAGGCCGCGCTGTCGCCTGCTGGCCCCCTGCTGTCGGCACCCCAGAACACGCTGGTGATCGGCATCGACGCCCGCCCCGGCGAGACGCGCTCGCGCGCGGACTCCATCATGGTGATGCGCACCGACCCCGGCGCCGGCAAGGTGAAGTGGCTGTCGATCCCCCGCGACTTCCGCGTGGACCTGCCCGGCGTGGGCACCGAGAAGATCAACTCCGCGTACTGGTTCGCCGGGCAGAAGGGCACCATCAACGCGGTGCGCGACCTGACCGGCCTGCCCATTCATCACGTCATCGTGGTGCGCTTCAACGGCGTGAAGCGCATGGTGGACGACCTGGGCGGCATCACCGTGAACAACCCGACGGCGCTGAAGAACTGCCCGTACTCGGGCGGCACCACGGTCTCGTTCCCGCAGGGGCAGGTGCAACTGGACGGCGAGCGGGCCCTGCAGTTCGTCCGCGTGCGCAAGTGCGACGACGATTTCCACCGCGCGGCGCGCCAGCAGGCCTTCGTGACCGGCCTGAAGGCGAAGATGGCGTCGGTGACGGGCGTCCCGTTCTCGCCGTGGAACGGCGCGGCGGCCATCCGCGCGATCGGCACCGACATGGGGGTTTCCGACCTGGTGAAGCTGGGCTGGCTGCAGTGGCGCCTGCAGTCGTCATCCGACGACCGGATCGTGCTCGCGGGCATGCCCCGCACGGTGGGCGGGGTCTCCTACGTGGTGGGCGAGCCCGACCTCGACGAGCAGCAACTCGCCGAGTTCGTGCGTCGCTGATCAGACCTTGTCGAGCCCCACGGACTTCCCGCCGCCACCGCTATCGGACCCACCGGATGAGTTCCCGGAGCCCGCGGAGCCCCCGCCCGATGCACCGCTGGATGCCGGGGCCGGCTGCTCCTTCGGCCGCGTCTTGGTGCCGTAGTCGGTGTTGTGGAACCCGCTGCCCTTGAAGTGGATGGCCGGGGCGTGAAGCACGCGCTGGGCCGGGGCCCCGCACTCCTCGCACGCGGTGAGCGCCGTGTCGGACATGCTCTGGATGGCCTCGAAACGGTGGCCCTTCTCACAGCGGTAGTCGTAGACCGGCACATGCACTCCTGGGACGGGAAACACGCCGAGTATAGACCCGTCGTCGCCGCGCTGGCACTCCCACCGGTGGGGTGCCACGCCCCGGGCGCACCCCCCCCTGATAGCCTCGGCGACCGAACGCGATGACCCAGCCGATGACCAAGAGCACCACCATCCGCCGCGTGGTCGCCGCGGAATCGGCCGTACTTGCAGGGGCCCTCGCAGCCCGGCGCAGGTACCCGGTGCTCGCAGCGGGCATGGTGGCGGCAAGCGCCCTGGGCGCATGGGCGGCGTTCCGCCCGGGATCACCGGTGCTTGGGCCGGTACTGCGGCACGGGCCGCGCGACCGCCCGCGCGCGGCCCTCACCTTCGACGACGGACCCGGCCCGTCCACGCCGGCGATCCTCGATGCGCTGGCCGACGCCGGCGTGCGCGCCACCTTCTTCGTGCTGGGCCGCCAGGCGCGCCGGCACCCCGACCTGGTGCGACGCATGCACGAGGAGGGCCATCAGGTGGCGAGCCACGGCTACGACCACGGCATCCTGGTGCTGCGCGGCCCCGCCCACGTGCGGGACCAGCTGGTGCGCACCGAAGAGGCCGTTCGCGACGCCGCGGGGCCCGGAGTGCTCACCCGGGTGTTCCGTGCGCCGCACGGCTTCCGCGGACCGGGCACATGGCCGGCCGTGCGGGCATCCGGCTACCGCATGGCGGGCTGGACCCGGGGCGTGTTCGACTCCGCCGACCCGGGCCCCGATGTGGTGGCCGAGCGGTCCGCCCGGGCGCTGGCCCCCGGCTGCATCCTGCTGCTGCACGACGCCGACGGCTGGGACCCCGACCGCCTGCGCGCGCACACCGCCGCGGCAATCCCCGATATCTGCACGGCAGCGCAGGAAAAAGGCCTCGAACTGGTCACGTTGGACCAGCTGGTCGCATGAGCGACGACGCGGCGGGAAAGCGCCGCGTCGTCGCCCGATGGGCGTGGAATGTGCTGCGGCTGGTGCTGGTGGCCGTGGTAGTGGCGCTGGTGGTGTGGCGCGTGGACTGGGGCGCCGTGATCGCCGCCTTCCGCGTGGACAACCTGTGGCTGCTGCTGGTGGCGGTGCTGGCCAACTTCCTCTCGGTGCTTCTGAAGGGCGCCGCCTGGAAGGCCGTGGTGGACGGCCTCCCCGGCCTGAAGCACCGCACGCGCTACATGGACCTGCTGAGCCCCCTCATGGTGGGCTTCCTGTTCAACACCATCCTGGCTGCGCGGGTGGGCGAGATCGCCAAGGTCCTCCTGGCGAAGCGCCGCCTGGCCCGCCGTGGCGAGGACCTCTCCACCACGGTGCTGCTGGGCACGGTAGTGGTGGAGAACATCGTCACCACGATCGCCTGGGTGGCCCTGGTCATCATCATCGGGCTGTTCCTGCCCCTGCCGTCCTACGCGTGGATCATCACCGCCGTGCTGGGCGTGATCTGCCTGGTGGTGGTGGCAGTGGCACTGCTGCAGAGCCCCAACCGCCAGGTGCCCCCGTGGCTCTCGACCGGGTCCATCTGGCGGCGGGTGACCCGCGCATTCCAGCGCCTGTGGGGCGCGGTGCACGAGAGCCACGCGAGCCTGCGCGACCCGCGCCAGGTGAGCCGCGTGGCCATTCCCAGCCTGGGCACCTGGATCGCCCAGTGGGCGGGCATCTACGCCACGCTCGGCGCCTTCGGCCTGGGGTACGTGGGCTGGGGCGGCGCAGGCCTGCTGCTTGTCACCATCACCCTCGCGCAGTCGTTCCCCATCCTCCCGGGGAACCTCGTGGTGTTCCAGGCCGCGGCGGTGGTGCCGCTCACGGCCTCCTACGGCGTGAGCGCCGCTGATGCCCTCGCGTTCTCCATCGTGCTGCAGGCCACCGAGATGGCCGTGGGCGTGGTGGTGGGCTTCATCTTCCTGCTCTTCGAGGGCGTCAGCTTCAAGCAGCTGCGGCGTGAGGCCGAGCAGGAGGAAGAGGCCCTCGAGGCCTAGGGGCCCGGCCCCACGCGTTCACAGGCGGTTCACAGGATCGCCACGATTCGATGGGCGCCCGGGCCTACCGTCCGGGCCGATGGAGCCACGCGCGCACCCCGCCAGCAGCCGCGCCGACGCCCGACCCACGGTGCTCATCGTGGAGGACGACGACAGCACGGCGCGCGCCACCGCCTACCACCTGGCCAGGGCGGGCTATGCGACCAGCATCAGCAGGGACGGCCTTGCCGCCATCACCGCGCTCAAGGCCTGGAGGCCCGATGCGCTGGTACTCGACCTGATGCTGCCCCACGTGGATGGCCTCAGCATCATCGAGGACGTGCGCCGGTGGGCCCCGGACCTGCCGATCGTCGTGATGACGGCGCGCCAGGAGGAGCGCGACCGGTTGGAGGCGCTGCGGCGCGGTGCCGATGACCTGCTGCGCAAGCCGTTCTCCGCCCGCGAACTGGTGGCGCGCCTCGAGGCCATCTTTCGGCGCGCCGAGGTGGGACCCCACGACGCGCAGGTGGTGGGTGAGGTCTCGATGGGCGACCTTGAGGTGGACCAGGGCCGGCTGGAGGTACGGGTGGCGGGCGTCACGGCACAGCTCACGCCCCTCGAGGCCAAGTTGCTGTGGATCCTGCTGGAGGAGAAGGGCCGCACCCTCAGCCGTGACGAGATCTTCGATCGCGTGTGGGGCGGGCAGCGCGAATCCGGCGACCGGTCGGTGGACGTCCTGGTACGCCGCCTGCGGCGCAAGGTGGACGAGGCCGGGGGCCAGTACACGTACATCCAGACCGAGCACAGGCGCGGGTACCGCCTGGAGGCCGTGCCGAAGGCCTTCCCCCTGCCGAGCCGGCGTCGGTGACCTCCCTTGCGGAGCGGTTTTCACAGGTCGTTCACATGCCCCCACGTAGGCTCGGATCGCGCCACGACGGGAGGTCACGCACCACCCCATATGCATCCCGGCGCCGCGTCGTTCACACCTGCTTCACACCGGGAAACCTAGGTTGACCCCATGCCCTTCGGGGCCATTCGGATGAATCCCAAGGAGACGACAATGACGTCACGAAGCATGTACGCGTCGCTCGCCGCCCTCGCGGTCGCGGGCGGTTCGCTCACCCTGGCCGCATGCGGCAGCAGCGACACGGCCGACACCACCGGCGGCTCCGGCGCGTCGAACCTGGCCGGGACAATCGCCATCGATGGCTCGTCGACCGTCGCCCCGCTCAGCACCGCCGCCGCCGAGCAGTTCAACGAGAACAACCCCGACGTGAACATCACCGTTGGCACGTCCGGCACGGGTGGCGGATTCGAGGTCTTCTGCAAGGGCGAAACCGACATCAGCAACGCCTCGCGCGGCATCAAGGACGACGAGGCGGAGGCCTGCACGACGGCCGGCGTGGAGTACGAGGAAATCCGCGTGGCCTCCGACGGCATCACCCTGATCACCAAGGCCGGCGTGGACGTCGGCAAGGCCTGCCTCACCTTCCCCGAGCTCAAGAAGATCTGGTCGCCGGGATCAAAGGTGAACAACTGGAGCCAGGTGGGCAGCGGCTTCAAGGACCTGCCGCTCGCCCTGTCGGGCCCTGACTCGCAGTCGGGCACCTACGACTTCTTCAACGAGGAGGTCCTGGGCGAGGACGCGAAGGGCGACGTCATCCAGCCGCGCCAGGACTACACCGCGTCGGCCGACGACAACGTGCTCGTGCGCTCGGTGCGGGACGCCGAGGCCGGCCTGGGCTACTTCGGGTTCACCTACTTCGAGGAGAACACCGATACGTTGCAGTCGTTCGCCCTGGACGGCGGCGAGGGCTGCGTAGAGCCCACCACCGAGAGCATCACCTCCGGTGAGTACAAGTTGTCGCGACCGCTCTTCATCTACGTGTCGAAGAAGTCGCTCGCGCGTCCTGAGGTGCAGGCCTTCGTGAAGGACTACGTCGCGAACGCCACGGCGCTCGCCGAGGCCAACGCCTACGTGCCCGCGCCGCAGTCGGCGCTGGATGAGTCGGCCCAGAAGATCGAGGCGGCCGCCTCCTGAGCACTCAGGTGACACCTCCCGACCGCCCGCGGGCGCGCCGCAGCGCCCGCGGGCGGTTCGGCGAGAAGGCCGTGCTCCTGGCCCTCGCCGCCGCCGCGACCATCTCGGTGCTCGTCACCGTGGGGATCGTGGTGGTGCTGGTGGAGGAGGGCGCGCTCTTCTTCACCGATGTGCCGATCACGGAGTTCTTCACCGGGACGCAGTGGTTCCCGCTGGAGGGCAAGTTCGGGGTGCTCCCCCTCCTCAACGCATCGATCGTCATCGCCCTGATCGCGGCCGTCGTGGCCGTTCCCCTGGGGCTGGGATCGGCCATCTACCTCAGCGAGTACGCGCCCGAGCGCCTACGCCGGGTGGTGAAGCCGGTCCTGGAGATCCTCGCTGGCATGCCCACCATCGTGCTCGGCTTCTTCGCGCTCGACGCGGTCACCCCCGCCCTTCAGATGGTCTTCCCCGGGCTCGGCCTGTACAACGCCCTGGCCGCCGGCATCGTGGTGGGCCTGCTGATCACCCCGCTCATCAGTTCCCTGTCGGAGGACGCCATGCGCGCGGTGCCCAACTCGATGCGCGAGGGCGCGTTCGGGCTGGGAGCCACGCGGCGCGTGGTCTCGCTGCGCGTGGTGGTTCCCGCCGCGCTCTCGGGCATCGTCGCCTCCATCGTGCTGGCCATCTCGCGCGCCATCGGTGAGACCATGGCCGTCACGCTGGCCGCGGGCACCATCCCCAACCTCAGCTGGAACCCGCTCGAGGGCATGCAGACCATCACGGCCTACATCGTGCAGGTGTCCAAGGGCGAGGCCACTCGCGGCAGCCTGCAGTACGACAGCATCTTCGCGGTGGGCCTGCTGCTGTTCGTGGTGACCCTGGTCATCAACATCATCGCGGTGCGCATCGTGCGCAAGTACCGGACGGTCTACCAGTGAGCACCCTCGAGACCCCGGCACCCCCGCCGCAGCCGCCGGTAGCCAGCACGGTGCGCCCGCTGGCGAAGAAGCGTGCCCGGCCGTCGGAGCAGCTGTTCAAGTGGCTGGTGGTGGGCCTCACAGCGATCACCATGGCCATGCTCATCTGGTTGCTGACGTCGGTGCTCATCCGCGGCGCCGGGTCGGTCAGTTGGGCGTTCCTCACCGACAAGCCATCGTCCAACCCCGCGAAGGCCGGCTTCAACTCGGCGCTGCGCGGTTCGATCGTGCTGATGATGGTCACCATCTTCTTCGCCTGGCCCATCGGCGTGGCGGCGGCGCTGTACCTGGAGAAGTTCGCGGCCCAGTCCGCCACCCTCACGGAGCGGCGCCTGCGCGAGCGGCTGGCGACCGGTCGCGTCACGGGCCCTGGCGCGGCATGGACACGCATACGCCTGTGGTGGCTGCGAATCCGCCCGCGCGTGGTGCACCTGGTCGACGTGAACATCTCGAACCTGGCCGCGGTGCCCTCGATCATCTACGGGCTGCTGGGCCTCGCGATATTCGTGGGCGTGATGGGCATCTCGAAGTCGCTGCTGGCCGGTGGGCTCACCCTGGCGGTGCTGATCCTGCCCATCATCATCATCGCGGCGCGCGAGGCCCTCCGGGCGGTGCCCATGTCCATCGAGCAGGGCGCCATGGCACTCGGCGCCACGCGCTGGCAGGCCGTGCGCAGCCAGGTGTTCCCCGCCGCCCTGCCCGGCATCCTCACCGGGACGATCCTTGCCATGTCGCGCGCCATCGGCGAGACCGCGCCGCTGATCGTGGTGGGTGGCGTCGTCTACAGCACTGCGGTGCCGAGCCTGAACCCTCTGGAGGCCGGCAACGAAGCCCTGCTGGCCATGCCGCTGCAGATCTACTTCTGGACCGACCAGCCGCAGGCATCGTTCCAGGCCATCGCGGCCGCGGGGATCATCGTGCTGCTGGCCACGCTGCTCGTGATGAACCTCGTCGCCATTATTCTTCGCAACCGATACAGCAAGCGCTGGTAGGAGAGATGACCACCAACGTGGACCCCGAGAAGACCGCCAAGGATTCACCGATCGAGATCCACCTCGCCGCGGGCGCAGCGGACAGGGGGGCGTCACAGCAGGCATCCGGGGCCCAGCCCGGCGCGACCTCCTCGGAGCCCTCGCTCGGGCCGCCCATCTTCCGCCTGCAGGACATGGGCGTGTGGTACGGCAAGCACCACGCCGTGAGGGGCGTGACAATGGACGTGCCCAGGAATGCCATCACGGCGCTCATCGGCCCGTCCGGCTGCGGCAAGTCCACCGCCCTCCGGTGCCTCAACCGCATGAACGACCTGATCCCCGGTGCCCGGGTGGAGGGCCGCGTGCTGTTCGGCGATGAGGACCTGCTATCGAGCGACGTGGACCCCGTGGACCTGCGGGGACGCATCGGCATGGTGTTCCAGAAGCCCAACCCCTTCCCCAAGTCCATCAAGGACAACCTCGAATTCGGCATGAAGGTGAATGGCATCAAGCCCACCGCCGAGCGCGTGGAGCAGGCGCTGGTGGATGCCGCCCTGTGGGATGAGGTGAAGGACCGCCTGAAGGCCGAGGCATTCTCGCTGTCGGGCGGTCAGCAGCAGCGCCTGTGCATCGCCCGCGCGATCGCCGTGGAGCCCGAGGTCATCCTGATGGACGAGCCCTGCTCGGCGCTGGACCCCATCGCCACCCTGGCGATCGAGGACCTCATGAAGAATCTGGCCGAGCGCTACACCCTGGTGGTGGTCACCCACAACATGCAGCAGGCGGCGCGCATCTCCGACCAGGTGGCCTTCATGACCGTGGAGGGCACCGCCGAGGGCGACCGCACCGGCGTGCTGGCCGAGGTGGGCACCGCGCGGCAGATCTTCTCGGCCCCGAAGGACCCCCGCACCGAGGCGTACATCACCGGCCGCGTCGGCTAGGCGCTACGCGCCGGGCGGCCCCACGGGCTGCACGGCGAGCACCGCGACGTCGTCGCGCAGGTCGGCCTCGTCATACCGCTGGGCGGCGTCGGTGAGGTTGGCGATGCGTTGCTCCAGGCTGGTGCCGCGGCTTGCGGCCAGCACCTGCGCGGCCCGGCGCCAGCCGAAGATCTCATCGCCCCGGCGCGCCTCCACCAGGCCATCGGTGTAGATGACGAAGGCAGCCTCCGGGGGCACCTGCACCCGCGTGACGGGCCACTCGACTTCGTCCAGCAGCCCCAGGATGGGCCCGCGGGCGTCCACCTCCACCAGGCCGGCATCCGTGCCGGTCACCAGCAGCGGCCGGGGGTGCCCGGCCAGGGCGAACTCGGCCGATCCATCGGGCGCGATGATGCAGTGGCACATAGTGGCGTACACGCCCTGATCACGCTCGTGCGGCTCGGCGATGTGGGTGTTCATGATCTCGAGCACCCGCTGCGGGTCGGGGTCCACCTCCACCAGAGCGCCCCAGCCGAAGCGCATGCGCGCCGCCCGCGCCGCGGATTCCGCGCCGTGGCCCGCCACATCCCCCACCATCACCGCAAGGCGGCCATCGGGCAGCACGCGGGCGTCGTAGAAGTCGCCGCCCACCGCCAGCCCGGGGCTGGACGGCTGATAGCGGGCGGCCAGGCGCAGGCCCGGCACCGCCGGCAGCGACTCCGGCAGCAGGCCCTGCTCCACCGTCTGCCACAGGCGGCGCTCGGCGCGCGCGGCCTCCGACCTGCGGGCGCTGGCCTCGGCCTCCGTGCGCTGGTCCACCACGCGCCCCTGCATCACGTTGAAGGCATCCACCAGTTGCACCACCTCACGCGCGCCGTGCTCGGGCCGGGGCACCGATTGCTCCAGGTCGCCTGCCCCCACGCGCCGCACGCCCTGCGACAGCGCGCCGAGCGGGGCGCCCACACGGCGCCACAGCGCGCGTGTGGCGGCCGCCACGGTGAGCACCGCCAACAGCGCGCCGCCCACCACGGCAAGCACGGCCAGCCACCGCCCCTGATCGGCGCGCTCGAGCGCCAGCTGGCGCTCGGCCTCCACCAGTTCGCGCAGGTCGGCATGCTCCGCGCGCAGGGCATCCAGCCGCGCCTTGTCGATGCCCTCGCCGATCCGCGCGACCGCCTCGGATACCCGCCCGTCGCGCCGCAGGTTCACCAGCGTCCGCGCCTCGCGGAACCACTCGCGGGCCGCGCGGTCGATGGAGCCCACGGCGGCCTCCAGGTCCTCATTGCCCTCCACCAGGTCGCGCAGGCGACCGATGCTGCGCGGATAGGTGCCCTCGGCGCGCACGTACGGCACCAGGTAGCTGCTGCCGCCGGTGAGCGTGTACCCGCTCACGCCAGTCTCGGCGTTCAGCAGGTCGGCCAGGATGACCTCCGAGGCCCGGGCGCGGTCCACCGCCACCTGCTGGTCGTCGCGGTACGAGGTGGTGGACCAGAACACCGCGAAGATGGCCACGGCGGTGAGCACGCCCAGCACCAGGCCCACGCCCACCACCGCGCGCGTCAGCAGCCCGCGCAGCGAGGGCGTGCCCTTGCCACGAAGCACCTGCCCCAGGCTGCGGCGGTCGGGATCCCTCATTCCCCGGGGAGCCCCGCGGGGCTCAGGATACGTCCGGCGACGGCCCCTCGGCCACCAGGCGCTGCAGCGCCTCGAAGGTCTCGGGGGTGGTGATGACCACAAGGGTGTCGTTGGCCTGGATGACCTCGTCCGGGTGCGGCATGGCCACCGAGTTCTCCTTGCGGATGATGGCCACGATGGTGCCGCCGGTGGTGGTGCGGATGCGGCAGGTGGCCACGGTCAGCCCCACCAGCGGGCTGTCGGGCGGGATGTCGATCCAGTCGATCGCCAGGTCCTTCAGCGCGACCTCCAGCTTGTCCAGGAGCTCCGGCCGGTACACCACGCCGCCCAGAATCGATCCGAGCTCATGCGCCTCGTCATCCGACAGCACGATGACGGCTTCGGCGTCCTCATCCGGGTCGGGCCGGTAGTACAGCTCGCGACGGCCATCGATGTGCACCACGGCGCAGACGTCCTCGCCCAGGTGGGTGCGCATGGTGAACTTCTTGCCCACGCCGGGAAGACGCGTCTCGCGGACCTCGATCACGACCAAAGCCTCCTAGGAATTACCGGGGGATGCCGGCGTGCGTCGGGAAGAGCCGAAGAGCGCACGCCCCACGGTCCTGGACTCCCTCATAAGTATCACTCCGACCGCTGCGGTTACCAATACGAGCAGGCCGGCGAACGACAGGATGCGCTCGCGGAACTCCGGCGACAGTGCGGTTCCGAGCGCCGCCAGCTGCGCCAGGATGAGCGTGAACTCGCCGCGTGCCACAAGGCTGGTGCCCACGGTGAACGACTGCCGCTTGCTGAATCCGGTCATCCGGCCGGCGATCCAGCCCGCGGCCAGCTTGCCGGTGACGGCGACCACCACCCCCAGCAGCAGCCAGTCCCACACGTCGCCCAGCGAGCCCAGGTTGATCTGCAGGCCGAACGTGAAGAAGAAGATGGCCGCGGTGAAATCGCGCAGGCCGAACAGGTGGCGCTCGATGCGGTCGCGCACCTCGGTCTCCGACAGCAGGATGCCGGCAAGCAGGGCACCAACCGGCGCGGAGAGCCCGGCCTCCTCGGCGAGGGCCGCCGAGCCGATCACCAGCGCCAGCGCCGCCAGCACCAGCCGCTCGCGCTCGATCTTGGTGGCGATGCGATCGATCACCTTCGGCAGCTTGTGGCTGGCGTAGAGGAAGGCACCCACGAACACGACCACCACCAGCACCCGCCAGGTGACCGCCGTGCCGCTGACGGCCGTGCCCACCGCGAGGCCCGACGCCACGCCCAGGAACAGCGCGATGGCGATGTCCTCGAATACCAGCGTGCCCAGCACCAGGTCGGTCTCGTCATCCGCCAGGCGGCGGAAGTCGAACAGCGCCCGCGTGATCACGCCGCTGCTGGAGATGTAGATGAGCCCCGCCATCAGGACCGCCTCGGGCCCCGGGCCGAGCAGCAGGAACCCCAGGCCGAGGCCCAGTCCGCCGTTGATGATGAGGTCCACGATGCCTCCGGTCAGCACCAGCCGGCGCGCCTGC
>CALIKX010000042.1 GCA_938017905.1 uncultured Thermoleophilia bacterium
ACGTCCATCGTCGCGCGCGAGGCGGGCCTGCGGCGCAACTATCCCTCCTCCGACGACGTGCTGGAGCGGCACGACTCCCAGCCGCTTCGGCTGGCCGACCTTGTGCTGATGGCCCACCGGGCACGCGGCATCCGCCGCGCCGGGGTGCCGTCGTCGGTGCGCGCCCTGCAGCGGTTCCGCATCCCGGCAGTCGATCCGCAGTTCGTGCCCACCATCCAGCGTGCGCTGTCGCAGGTGGGCAACCCCTACGTATGGGGCGGGGAGTGGACCGACACCAACTCGCCGCTCGACCCCCAGGCGGCCGGCGGGTTCGACTGCTCGGGCCTCGTGTGGTTCGTGTGGCACACGGGCGACCGCGCCGTCGAGACATCCATCAACACCCCCAGCGGCCGCACCACCTACACCATGAACGTCGGCAATCGAGGCCGACGCATCGCATGGCAGCGTGCCCAGGCGGGCGACCTGGTCTTCTTCGGCGACCGCGGGCGGAAGACCCCGCTGGCGCAGGCGTCACACATGTCGATCAGCCTGGGAAACAAGTGGATCATCCACTCCTCCGGAGGGCGTGGCGGGGTGAGCATCAGCTGGCTGCCCACGTACTGGCCCAAGGGGCTGATGAACGCGCGCACCTTCCTGGTGGGGGATGGCGTGCCCACCGTCCCCGACGCCCCGGAGAGCGGTGCACCGGCACCCACCACTCCCGTGGCCGCCGAGCCCGTGACGCCCGTGCCACAGCCGCCGGGCGCCTCCGCTCCGCAGGCACCGGCGCCCGCGCCGGCCGCGGGCGGGTCGCAGGCCCCGCAGCCCCCGGCCTAGGAGGGCAGCGGGGCGAACAGGTAGTGCGACACCATGAACTCGTCGCCCCCCCGATATCCCCACAGGCCTGCGCAGGCCAGGAAGAACAGCCGCCAGCGCCGGAACCAGCGCTCGCCCTCGCCGGGGTGATCGCGCTCCATGATCCGCACGACCTCGTCGCGGTGCGCCACCAGGTTGTCGTCCCAGTGCAGGGCCGTGCGGGCGTAGTGGCGGCCGGAGACCCGCCAGTGGTCCACCACGGCGAACGTACCCGCCGCCGCATGGATGAGCAGGTCGTCCGACGGCATGGTGCCGCCCGTGAAGAAGTGCCGGCCGATCCAGTCGCCGCGGTCGTCCTCGCTGAATTCGAACGCCACGTCGCGGTGCGAGAACACATGCACGAAGAACAGCCCGTCCGGTCGCAGCCACCGGCGGATGCGGGCGAACAGCGCGGGGTGGTTCTTCACGTGCTCCAGCATCTCCACGCTCACCACGCGGTCGTACGCGGCGGAGTCGAGGTCGAGCCCCGTGACGTCGGCGGTGATCACCGTGACGTTGGCCAATCCGCGCTCACGGGCGCGCGCCTCGATGTGCGCACGCTGGCCCGCGGAGTTGCTCACGGCGGTGATGCGGCTGGCCGGATAGCGCTCGGCCATCCACAGGGTGAGCGATCCCCACCCGCAGCCGAGCTCCAGGACGTCCTGGCCATCCTCCAGGCGCGCACGCCGGCAGGTGAGGCCCAGCATGGCGTCCTCGGCCAGCGCCAGGTCGTCCACGCCGGGCGGATAGAGGCAGGATGAGTACTTGAGCCGGGGGCCGAGGCACAGTTCGAAGAACTCCGCGGGCACCTCGTAGTGCTGGGCATTCGCGGCGTCGGCGCGCACCGCCACCGGCGCCTCGGCCAGCCGCATCCGTAACTGCCGCGCACGCTCGCTCATCGCTTCGGCGCCGCCGCGGCGCTCGCGGCGCAGGCGGGTGGCCACCCGCGCGCGGATGGCGGCCAGCAGCAACGGGCGCGGCACGTCGTGGTCCTCGACCGCGCGGATGTACCAAGGCTCCACACTCCGAGCGTATCCGGCCGCGGCGTGCGATTCTGCCCCCATCGGATACGGCGCCATCATGCTCACCTCGGCGATCGTCATCGTGGCGGTCGTCGTCATCACGTGGCTCGTCAGCCTCGTGCTGCGCGACGCCAGCGTGATCGACCCCGTGTGGCCGTTGGGCTTCGTGGCCGTCGCCATCACGGCATTCGTCGCCGGCTCCGGCGATGAGGGCCGCCGGCTGCTGATCCTGGTGCTGGTGGCCATCTGGGGCATGCGCCTGTCGGGATACCTGCTGTGGCGCAACGCCGGCAAAGGCGAGGACTTCCGCTACGCGGCCATGCGCAGGCGGCGCGGCCGGAACTTCTGGATCATCAGCCTCGTCACGGTGTTCCTGCTTCAGGGCGTGCTCATGTGGATCGTGTCGCTGCCGGTGCAACTGGCCGCCGTACCCGACCGCGGCCTGGGCCTGCTGGCGCTGGCGGGCGCAGTGGCGTGGGGCATCGGCATGGTGTTCGAGTCGGTGGGCGACTGGCAGCTGGCGCGCTTCCGGGCCGACCCCGGAAACCGCGGGAAGGTGCTCGACACGGGCCTATGGCGCTACACGCGCCATCCGAACTACTTCGGCGACTTCATGGTGTGGTGGGGCATCTACCTGATCGCCGCCGAGAGCGGCGCGGGCGCATGGGGATTCGTCGGCCCGGTGCTCATGACCATCCTGCTGGTCAAGGTGTCGGGGGCGGGGCTCCTGGAGAAGGACATCGGGCAGCGGCGCCCCGGCTACGCCGAGTACGTGCGGCGCACCAGCGGCTTCCTGCCGCGCCCCCCGCGCCCGTAGCGATCAGTCGGTGGTGACGGTGCCCGGCGGCAGCAGGATCACCGGGCAGGGCGCATGCCGTGCCAGGTGGGCACTGAAGCTGCCCACCAGCTTCACGGCGCGCGCGACCGGGTCGCCATGGGAGGCGGCCACGATGGCATCGACGTCGTTGTCCTCGGCCCAGCGCACCACGGCATCGGGCGGCGAGTCGGCGTCGTGCGGGTCGAGGATTACCGGCGCAGCACCGGGCACCCCGTCACATACGGTCTCCAGCAGCGCCTGGGCGATCTCGCGGTGCGCCCCCGAGTTGTCGCCGAGGGGCGAACCGCCGAAGGCGGTGCCGATGGCGGCCAGGAACGACTCGCTGAATGGCGGCCCGCCCAGCACGTGCACCACGGAGATGCGTCCGCCGTCCGCGCGCACCGACTCGGCCAGACGCACCACGGCCTCGGTGGCCGGGGAGTCGTCGACGCAGGCGACTACATGCATGAAGGGGCCGGAACTCACGGCGTCAGGGTAACCGGACGGGCCGGGCATGGCCCCGGGTGGGCCGGGGCACCGGGTAGCATTCACGGAGATGGGTCTGAGAAAGCGCTTCCTCGTCGCAGTGGTGGGCGTGCCCGGCAGTCCGGCCGAGGCACAGCGCAGCGAGGTGGGGCGCTTCCGCAACCTCGGCGCGGCCGAGGAGGCCGGGCGCGACGAGTGGAAGCGCATCCTGTTCGTGCACGCCCCGCACGTGGAGCGGTACCGGATCGTGGTGGAGGACGACGGCGTGGAGGTGGCCGACGTCCCTATGCCCGAACTGCCGGCAGATGCCGCCCCGGGCATCCTCGATGAGACGGTCACGCCGCTTGGCGCGAGCGTCGGGGCGCTCGGCGAGCCGATCGATCCCGATGCCGCCGGCGCGGCGGATGCCACCGATGAAGCGGATGCCACGGCCGACCAGGATGCTGCCGATGAACCCGTGGTCGCGGAGGCGGTGGATGAGCCCGCGGTGGCGGCCACCCCGGATGCCGCCGACGCGGACGCTGCTGCTGCCGGGCCCGCATCCCCGCCGGAGGAGATCCAGGCCACCGGCGAGATCGCGGTGGTGGAGGACGAGCGCGACGATCTCGCCGCAACCGGCGAGCACAAGGGCATGGCGGTTGAGGTGGCAGCCGATGACGTGGCCGCCACCGGCGAGGTCCCGGTCATCGCCCCCGCGGACGATGCCCCGGGCGAAGATGACAGTGGCGACGGCGACGGGCCACCGGCCGCGCCACGGCCATCCCTGGAAATCGAGGACCCGCCCGACGGCCCCGTGCCCGACGACATCATCGAACGCTTCGCCCAGATGGTGGAGGCCGAGGAGCAGCGCGCCGCCGAGCGATCGGCCCGCGACCGTGACAACGGGGGCTGACCCGGCAGGGCGCGACCGCGGCCTGAAGACCGAGATGCCAGCTACCCGGATGGGATGTAACCCGGGTGCCTGCCGTGCGCCGTCCCGAGACGGCGACCCGTGATGGACCCGGCCTAGACGGGGGTGGTCGCGTCGGCGCGGTCGCGCAGCACCATCATGCGCTCCCAGGCCTTCTCCTCGGCAGCCGCGTGCGACTCCGCATCGGCGTAGAGGTGCGATCCACGCGATATGGCCAGGTAGTCGGCCTTCGCGCGCTCCAGTTCCTCATGGGCGTTCCGGAACTGATAGGCGACGTCAGCGGTCATCTCGGCAGTCCTCCCGCGTCGGGGTCGTCTGTGGGGGAACCATAGTGACCCGGCCGGACATCACGCAGCAGCACGCGCCGTGCGTGCATGCCCTCGGGGCCCACCTCGATCAGACCCACCGCCGATGCCCTGTCATCCGGTGTCAGTCCCCTTCGGAAGCGCAGGTATGCACGCCCCTTCAGCCCGGTGCGCTCGCTCACGTTGCGCTCCTCCGGGATGTACACCGCGCCCGGCGAGAACACGCGGGTTCCGCGCACCGCGGTGTCCACCGGTATGTGCAGGTGGCCGTGCACGATCATGTCCACCGGGCCGAGGCGGCGGCGCATATCGCGGTGCAGGCCCAGCAGCACGGCGCGGCGCCGGGCCAGGCTGAGCGCCGCCGCGGGCGTCTCGATGGCGCGCGACCGCCGGCCATGCACCAGTCCGATGCGCCGCCCGCGCACCACCACCACGCGCTCACGGGGGAGGTCGATGCCCGCGAGGCGGTCGTGGTCGCCCTGCACGGCCACCACCGGGGCGATCTGCCCCAACCTGTCCAGCACGGACATGCAGGTGATGTCCCCCGCATGCAGGATCAGGTCGCACCCCTCCAGCGCCGCCGGAACGGAAGCGGGGAGATCGGGCAGGGTTTCACCGACATGCGTGTCGGCCACCACCCCGATGCGGACGGGGCCGCTCAGATCGCCATGGCGTGGTACCCGGCGTCCACGTGCAGGGTCTCGCCGGTCACCGCGCGGGCCATGTCGGAGCACAGGAACACCGCGGCATCGGCCACCTCGCCGGCGTCGATGGCGCGCCGCAGCGGCGAGCGCTCGATGGCGTTGTCCACCATGTCGCCGAACCCGGGAATGCCCCGGGCGGCCAGGGTGCGCACCGGCCCCGCCGACAGGGCGTTCACGCGCACGTTGTCAGGGCCCATGTCCCACGCCAGGTAGCGCACGATCGACTCGAGCGCCGACTTCGCGACCCCCATCACGTTGTACCCGGGAACCGCGCGCTCGGCGGCCACGTAGCTGAGGGTGACGATCGCCCCGCCGCCGGCATCCCGCATGTGGGGCTCCACACGCTGGGCAAGGCGCTTGAGCGACCACGACGAGATATCCAGGGACAGCTGGAACCCGTCGTCCGAGACGTCCATGAAGCGACCGCCCAGGTCCTCGACCTTCCCGAAGGCCACGGCATGGACGAGGATGTCGATTCCGCCCAGGGCCTCGGCGGCACCCTCCACGGCCGCGTCCAACTGCGCGGCATCGGTGACGTCCAGCGGCAGCACCGGCACGGGCCCGTTGGCGAGCTCGCCGGCCAGCTTGCGGACGTCCTTCTCCACGCGTTCCCCCTGG
>CALIKX010000043.1 GCA_938017905.1 uncultured Thermoleophilia bacterium
GATGGTGCCGGCGCGGTTCAGCGTGCCCGCCAGCTTGCGGAGCGCCTGGCTCATCAGTCGCGCCTGGAGGCCCACATGGGTGTCGCCCATCTCGCCCTCGATCTCGGCCTTGGGCACCAGGGCGGCCACCGAGTCGATCGCTACCACGTCCAGCGAGCCGGAGCGCACCAGAAGGTCGGCGATCTCCAGCGCCTGCTCGCCATGGTCGGGCTGGGAGACCAGCAGCTCATCCGTGTTCACGCCGATGCGCCGGGCATAGGCCGGGTCCAACGAGTGCTCGGCATCGATGAAGGCGGCAAGCCCGCCGCGCCGCTGGGCCTGCGCCATCACGTGGTAGAGCAGGGTGGTCTTGCCCGACGCCTCCGGGCCGAAGATCTCGACGATGCGGCCGCGCGGAAGTCCTCCGATGCCCAGTGCGATGTCCAGCGGAAGCGCGCCCGTGGGCACGTAGTCGATGTCGGTCTGCGGCATGTCGCCCATCCGCATGATCGCGCCCTTGCCGAACTGCTTCTCGATCTGCGCGACCGCCGATCCCAGTGCCTCGGACTTCTCCACGGTGCCCCCCTGTCGCGCGCCTGCCGGCGCCCCTTGCGTCATCTCGGTACCCGGGTGGAGTCTAGGTCGCCGCCCGGTCGTATGGAACACATGTTCGCATCCGGCCCGGACGCTCCTTCCCCGGGCGCGGACAGTAGGAGCCGTCCCCGCGCCAGCCATGCGCACCGGTGCGCGTTGGCGCACGGAGGGGTGTCACGCGGCCAGCGCCTGGCGAACGAGGTGCAGGGCGATGGTGGCCGACCTCATGCGGATGCGCTCGCGGTCCCCGTGCAGCCGCAGTTCCCTCACCTCGTCGTGCCCGGGGCCCGTCACGCACACGTACACAAGGCCCACCGGCTTCTGTGCCGTCGCACCGCCCGGCCCCGCGATGCCAGTGACGGCGACGGCCCACTCCGCGCCCAGCGCCGCGCACGCTCCACGGGCCATCTGCCGGGCCACGGGACTGGATACCGCCCCGTGCTCCTCCAGCATCGACCGGGGGACATCCAGCACCGCGTGCTTGGCGTCGTCCGAGTACGAGACCACGCCGCCCCGGTACCACGCGCTGGCCCCGGCCACGGCCGTCAGCCGCGCCCCGATCATCCCGCCCGTGCACGACTCGGCGGTCGCCAGGGCCTGTCCGCGCTCCGCGAGGAGCCGGCCGACCACCTCCTCCACGCCGGCGCCATCGCGGGAGAAGATCGCACCGGGGAAGCGCGCCTCCAGCAGGGCGGTGAAGGCGTCGGCCTCGGGGCCGGGCGGCCGGAGCGTCACCTCGAGCTCACCCGGGCGCGCGCATACGCCCACCACCAGGCCACGGCCCTCCGGATCGGACTCGTCCACCACCTGCATGAATTCCGACTCCACTACCCCCGCCATGCGCAGCTCACGCGGCGCGCCACCGCCGGCAGCGTCGAGCACCCGGAACACTGCGGGCACCCGACGCGCCTCCTCCCATGCCGCGCGGCACTCCCATGGCGGACCGGGCAGCACCGCAACGATGGGGCCCCCGGCGTCCACCACTGCCCCGGGGGCCGTGCCCGCCGGGGGCAGCACCACTGCCCCCTCGGGCACCTGGGCCTGCTTCCGGGCCCCGCGCTCCCGGGCCGCGTGGGGCCCGCGCACAGGCACCTGCTCAAGTGCAGCCCGGACGAGCGCGAGCGCCGCGGGGTCCTCCACCAGGCGGCTGCCCGACGCGTGCGCCACGGCCTCCATGGTGCGGTCGTCATGCGTGGGGCCCAACCCACCCGTCACCACCACCAGGTCCACGCCGCCCGACAACGCGAGACCGACGGCATCCCGGATGTCGTCGAGGGCATCACCCACCACGATGGTGCGGGTGAGGGACACCCCGGCTGCCGCCAGGTCGGCCCCGATCATCGCGCCGTTCTCGTCGCGTACCCGGCCCTCCAGCACCTCCGTGCCGGTCACCACCACGGCCGCGCGCACGGATCAGCCCGCGGGCAGTCGCTCGACGCCAGTACGCGTGATGAGGAACGTCCCCGTGCCACCCGTGATCTGCACGTCCTCGCCGTCGATGGTGACGCCGATCGCCTTCGGCGCACCGATCCGCACCCATGCGGACTCGGCTACCGGGAACGTGCGGGAGGCGCCGGGCACGAGCACACCGCTGTACAGGGTGGGACCGTCCTCCGAGCCCCGCCGCACCTCGAGGTAGCTGCCCCGCGATCCCTCACCGCGGAAGCCCACCTCCACCGGCGGTTGCGGGGCAGTGGCGGTCGTGGGCGTGGACTGGGTGGTCGGCGTGCTGCTGGTCGGCGTGCCTGCGGGGGATTCCCCGCCGCCCACGCCGAGCCATGCAAGGAGGGCCACGCCCGTCACACCGCCGATCGCGAGCCACAGCAACTGCGCCTCACGGCGGCGCGGGCCCGCCGCGCCCTGCCGTCGAATCCGGCGGGAGGTGTCGGCGTCCCCGGAGAACTGCCCGAAGCGGGAGTCGTACTCGTCCAGCACAAGTTCCGCATCGAGGCCCAGGTAGTTCGCGTAGGCACGCAGGAACCCGCGCACGTACGAGGGGTCCGGCAGCAGGTCGAACTGCTCCTCCTCCATGGCACGCAGGTACCGGGAACGGATGCGCGTCCCGGCCTCCGCCGTGGGGTAGTCGATGCCCTGCCGTACGCGGGCCTCGCGAAGGCTGTTGCCGATCTCAAACGTGCCCCGACGCTACCACCGGCGGGCGCGCCACGGGGCTAGGCGTCCGGGTCATCCTCCGTGTCGACCGCGGCGATGCCCAGCACCCGGGGGATATCCCCCTCGCCGATCAGCACGGTGCGGGGCTTCGATCCCTCGTGTCCCGAGATCACCCCGAGCCGCTCGAGTGAATCCACCAGGCGTCCGGCCCGCGCGTACCCCACGCCCAGGCGACGCTGCAGCAGCGACACCGAGGCGGTCCCCTGCTGCACGACGGTCTCCACCGCCGTGCGCAGCATCTCGTCGCCGCCCGCATCCACCTCCGGCTCGGCCGGCTCGGCGCGCTCCAGCAGATCCTCGCGCATTTCCGGCGCGCCCTGGCGCCGCCAGTGGTCGGTGATGGCCAAGATCTCATCCTCGCCCACATACGCCCCCTGCAGGCGCTGCAGGCGGGAGGTGCCGACCGGGCGGAACAGCATGTCGCCGTTCCCCAGAAGGCTCTCCGCGCCCCCGGAGTCCAGCACCACCCGCGAGTCCACCTGCGACGACACCGCGAACGCGATGCGCGACGGCACATTGGCCTTGATCATCCCGGTGATCACGTCGACCGACGGCCTCTGCGTGGCCAGCACCAGGTGGATGCCGACGGCCCGCGCCTTCTGCGCGATGCGGATGATGGCGTCCTCCACCTCCCCCGGGGCAACCATCATGAGGTCGGCCAGCTCGTCGATCACGACCAGGATGTGCGGGATCTCCGACAGCCCCTGGTCACGACGGATGGCATTCCAGTCGGTGAGGTTGCGCGCCCGTGCCGCGCCCATGATCTCGTAGCGGGACTCCATCTCCCGCACGATGTTCGCCAGCACCGCCGTGGCGTTCTTCATGTTCGTCACGACCGGCGTGAGGAGGTGGGGGATCCCCTCGTAGTGGTTGAGCTCCACCTTCTTCGGGTCGATCATGACCAGGCGCAGCTGATCCGGCGTGGCGCGCAGCAGGATCGAGGCCAGGAGCCCGTTCAGGCACACGCTCTTCCCGGTGCCCGTCGAGCCCGCGATGAGCAGGTGCGGCATCCGGGCGATGTCCAGGTAGACCGCCTTGCCGCCGATGTCCAGCCCGAGCCACGCGGCCAGCGGGCCGGTGCCCTCCGGGAAGTCCCGCCACACGTCACCCAGGGTCACCATGCTGGCGTCGGGGTTGGGGACCTCCACGCCCACGGCCTGCTTGCCGGGAATCGGGGCCAAGATCCTCAGCTCGTCGGTGGCGGCGAGCGCGTACGCCAGGTCATCGCGCAGGTTCGACACCTTGGACACCTTGGTGCCCGGTGCAAGCCGCAGTTCGTACCGCGTCACCCGGGGTCCCGACACGGCGTCCACCATCTCGGCCTCCACGCCGAACTCGGCCAGCGCCTCCACGAGGCGGCGGGAGGTGTCACGCACCTGCGCGACCGGCATCCGTGACACGCGGCCCGACGTGCGCAGGGACTTCCGCGGCGGGGTACGCCAACCACCGCGCGGTGCCCCGCCCGCACCGCCATGCACGTCCTCGTCCGGGGCCGGATCGTCGGACGCCCCATCACCGGTCGCCGCGGCGACCGGGACCTCGACCGGCATGAACGGGTCCCCTTCAGGCTCGGCTCCGGCCTCATCCAGCGGGTCATCCAGCACGTCGTGCGCGTCCGCGTCGGGGAACAGGTCGACCGCCCCCCCGGCGCCATCAACGTCGTCGTCGGCGCCCGGGCCGGGACCACCCGCGAGGGCCGGGCTGGGCGGCAGGTGGCCCTCCTCGTCGAAGATATCCGGGAAGCTGTCCGCCCCGTCAACGGGCTCGACACCCGGGTCGCGCCGCGTGCTGGGTGCGGCGACGGTCCGCGCGATTGCACGGGCCTCCTCCCCCGCGCGCCGGCTGCCGCGCACGGCGGTACCCGTCGCGGTCGCCACACCGCGCCCTACCGCCACCCCGGCCGCCTGCACCCCCCGGCCGGACCCGCGCAGCGCCTCGCCCAGCGATGCACCGCTCATCAGCACCATGCCGGCCGCGATGCCCAGCACGATCAGGATGTTCGCACCCGCCGCGCCGATGGTGCTGTCGGCCGCCCACCACAGGCCCGCGCCGATCAGCCCGCCGGTGGCCTGCATCTCGTCCATGTCGAACGTGCCCGTGGCGGTGGCCATGCCCTCGCCGAACAGCCCGGATGCCAGGCCCAGGACGATCGCCAGGCCGGCCAGGAGCGCGCCGATCCGGAACGGGGTGGAGTCGAAGACCGGGATGCGGACGATGAGGTGGATGCCGATCGCGACCATCACGAGGGGCGCAAGGCCCACGCCGCGACCCACGAACACCCGGATGGACTCCTCAAGGTACTGTCCGAACATCCCGCCGCTCACCCCGACGAACACGACCGCGCCGAGGAAGGCCCCGAGCGCGATGAGCGCGAGGCCGCCGATCTCCCGGTACCCGCCACCCGGGCGCCGGGACGGGGGCGACGCACGGCGCGACGACGATCCCTTGCGGGACCCGGAACGCGTGCGGGCCTTCGAGGCAGTCGCGGGCATACGTGACCTAGTTGGCCCCGCGAACCCGCGTTCCTGCCTAGACCTCGACCACCACCGGCAGGATCACCGGGCGCTGGCGCGACTTCCGGTTGATGAGCGAGGCGACGGCGTCGTGCAGCTGCTTCTGGAGGACGTCGATCTCGTGCACCCGCTCCTCGGACGACTCGGCGATGCTCTCTGCCACCCGATCGCGGATGGCATCGATCATGGCGTCATCCTCCGCCCCGCCGAAGCCGCGCGTGACGATCTCGGGCGTGCCCTCGATGGTGCCGTCGTGCGCATCCACCTGCACCACGATGAGGACCAGGCCGTCCTCGGACATGTGCCGGCGGTCGCGCAGGACCCCCTCCCCCACATCGGCCACGCCGTAGGAATCGACGTACGTGATGCCCGACGGCACGCGCCCGCTGATGAGCGCCCCCTCGTCGGACACCTCCATCACGTCACCGTTCTCGAGGATGAGGGTGCGCTCGGGGATGCCGAGCTTCGTGGCGAGGTCGGCATGCGCCACCTGGTGGCGTGCCTCGCCGTGGATCGGCGCGAAGAAGCGCGGGCGCACCAGCTGCAGCATCCATGCGAGCTCATCGCGGACGGCGTGGCCCGATGCGTGGACGTCCGAGCGGTCATCCGGCGTCACCACGCGCGCACCGGCGGCCACCAGCCGGTTGATGGTCTCATCGATGGCGAGCTCGTTCCCGGGGATGCGCCGCGAGCTGTAGACCACCGTGTCGCCGGGGCGGATCGTCACCCGGGGGTGGGCGTGGTTCGCCATGCGCCGCAGCGCCGACATCGGCTCGCCCTGGCTGCCCGTGGTGAGGATCACCAGCTCGTCGTCGGGGACCCGGTCGATCTCCTTGTCGGAGATGATCACGCCGTCCGGGGCCTTCAGGTAGCCCAGGTTGCGCGCGACGTTCACGTTGCGCACCATCGAGCGGCCGATCACGGCAACAACGCGGCCATCGCGGTAGGCGGCGTCGACCACCTGCTGCATGCGGTCGACCTGCGACGAGAAGGTGGTCACGATCACCCGGCCCGGGGACGTCGCGAACAGGCTCGCGAGCGCCGGGCCCACGGCCTCCTCCGCCCGCTTGCCCGAGACGGGCACATCGGCGTTCGTCGAGTCGCCCAGCATTACCAGCACGCCGCGATCGCCCAGCCGGGCCAAGCCGGGGACATCACTGCGCGCGGCAGGGCCACCGATGGGCAGGTGGTCGAACTTGAAGTCGCCGGTGTGCAGCACCGTGCCGGCGGGCGAGTGCAGGG
>CALIKX010000044.1 GCA_938017905.1 uncultured Thermoleophilia bacterium
CGAACACATCACCGCGCGTGGTGTACCCGGCCAGGACGATGCGCCCCTGCGGATCCACCGCGATTCCGGCACCGGCGCCGACGGCGGCCCCGTCCGGGCGCACGCGGGCGATGCCGCGCGTACCGAACGAACGGTCCAGCACGCCTGCGGTGGAGAACCGCGCCACGAACGCGGACGAGTCGTGCCCGGTGAAGCCGGACACGAGCGTGCGGCCCTGCCCGTCGAGGGCCACGCCGGACGGCGTGGCCGACCCCCGGAGGGCGAGGCGCGTGCGGCCGGACGATCCGAAGGTGGTGTCGGGCATGCCGGTGTCATCTGTGCGGAACACGTTGAGCCCGCCACGCGTGGTGGTGACCCCGGTGATCATCCCGTCCTCACCCGCGGTGATGGATCCACCGCTGGTGACGTTGCCGAGCACCGAGGGCACGGCCACGCCCTGCGACCCGGACGACGCCGGCATGGACACCGACGACGAGAACGCGGGCAGCGGCTGCCAGTTGGGCAGCACCGAACGCCCGGCGGGCTGGCCGGCCGTGACGTTGGCGGCGCCGGTGCCATTGGGGTAGACGAGCCAGATGTCGGTGCGCCCGCCCGAGGTGCTGCGGAAGGCGATGCGCGTGCCGTCGGGCGAGAAGGCCGGCTCCACGTTCTGGCCGGCGAGCGCGGTCACCACCGACTGCCCCGAGCCGTCGGCGTTCATGATGCGGATCTGGTCACGACCCGTCACGTCGGTCGAATAGGCAATGCGGCTGCCGTCCGGCGACCACGTGGGGTACTGCTCCTTGCCCTTGGGGTCGTTGGTGAGGTTGGCGCGCCCCTGGCCGTCGGGGCGGATGACGAACACGTCGGTGTCGAGCAGCGATCCGCCCGAGACCCCATCGGTGAAGGCGATGCGCGTGCCGTCGGGCGACCACGACGGGTTGACGCCCGACTTCGAGAGCATGCGCGGACTGGAGCCGTCGGCGTTCATGATCCAGAGCGCCAGACCGCCCCCGCGGAACGACGTGAACACGATCTGCGATCCATCCGGCGACCAGGACGGCTGGGCATCGGCGGCGCACGCCGAGGGCACCTCTGCACCGGGCGGGCAGTTGCCGGAGTTCTGCGTGATGTTCACCACCCCGGAGCCGTCAGCGTTCATCACGTACACCTCGTCATTGCCCGTGCGGTTCGAGGCGAAGGCGATCTTCGTGCCATCGGGCGACCAGGCCGCCTGGGCGTCGTCGCGCGGTGAGTTGGTGAGCTGCCGCACGTCGGAACCGTCGGGGTTCATCGAGTAGATCTCGTAGTTGCCCGTGCGGTTCGACGAGAACGCGATGCGGCCATCGGCGCCCGAGAAGGCGGAGGCCAGCACGGTGGTGGGAGCGGCGGCCGAGATGGCGAGGCCGGCCGCGAGGAGGGTGAGGTTTCGTGTACGCATGCCGGCAGTCCTACCGGACCCGGCACGCGGGCGGCCTCAGCCCACCACGAACCGCTGCAGTTCGGCCGCCACGATCAGCGTGGCGGCCTCGGTGGGAGTGATGCCCTCACCGGCCGCGAACGCCAGGATGGAATCGCCGGTGATGGTGATCGGCAGCCCCCCCACTATGCCCGCGATGGCCTCGCGCCCGGGGTCCCACGCCAGGGTGGGCACCTCGTCGGGCACCGCGGCCTCGGTGATCTGCTCCCAGAACCCGGGTGCCACGGCGATCAGCGCGATGACGCGGTCGATCACATCTCCCGCGTAGTCCCACTCGCGCCACCAGCCCCCGCGGGACGGGTGCACACGCACCGCGCCCGACGCATCCAGCGGGCCGCGGTCCAGGTCGGGCTGCGCCGCGCCCCCCGGGGGCGCGTGCACCACGGCAATCGCGCATCCGGGGGCGACGACCTCCCAGCACGTGGTGCCGGGATCGGCCTTCGCCTGCCGGAACGCCCGCCGCCACGCGTCGCGCGGGCACAGCCACCGGCCCCACGCCCGGGCGATGGCCTCGGCATCGGCGTGGTGGCCGATCGCCGTGCCGGCATCCACGTCGGGTAGGGCGGCGCCCTGGAGGCGCGGCAGCACCGCGGCCACGCCGGTGGCGCTCACGGCCAGGGTGGGCAGCGACGGCTCATCCGGGGTGATGGTGAGGAACGTGCGCTCGGGCTCCGGATCGCGGCTCGGCAGGGCCTGGGTGCCGTTCGCGTGGATCTCGTCGATGAGGGCGTAGGGGTCGCCGTCCAGCGGGAACGCCGCCTCGCCGCACGGGTGGATGTCACCGGGGATATCGGTGAGGTGCATCCACACCACGCCGCCGATGGCGAGGCCCTGCTCGTTGTGCAGGATCACGCGTGCGGGCGGACGACCAGCACCGACGACGCGGCCTTGTGGGCCACGCGCTCCGAGACGCTGCCGAGCGCCTTGGTGCCCTTCAGGCCCCGGGCGCCCATCACGATCAGGTCCACGCCCTCCCCCGCCCGGGCGATGGCGTCGGCCGCGCGACCACGCAGGGCCTCCACGGGCACATCGCCCAGGGGGCCGGGCGCCACGGCGTCGCGGGGCGCGCGGCCTGCCGTCACCACGCGCAACCGGGGGCGCCCGCCGCACTGCACCTCGATCTGCCGCGCTACCTCCAGCGCCTGCAGCGACGGCTCCGAGCCATCCACCGCCACCGCGATGGCGCGGGGGAACTCGTCCTCGTCGAACGGCGGGCGTGCCACCAGGACCGAGCACGCGGCGTGGCGCAGCATGTCGGTGGCGGTGCTGGCAAGCACCAGGCCGGTCATGCGCCCACCGCCATGGCTGCCCAGCGCCAGCACCCGCGTGGAGCGTGCGGCGTCGATCAGCACATCATGCGTGGGGCCCTCGATCATGTCGGCCTCCACCCTGATGCCCTCGGGCAAGTGCATGCGGGCATCGGTGAGGGCCTGGCGGGCCCGCACCAGCAGGCGCTCCTTGGCCAGGTGCTCGCCGCCACTGGTCACCACCTCCTCGGCCGACACCAGGCGCTCACCGGCCCAGGTGTTCATGGCGGAGAAGTACGGGTCGGCCACGGCGACAAGCCGCACGGTGCCCCCCGGCGCCACCAGGCGCCCGGCCTGCCGCGCGGCCTCAAACCCGGCGCGCGTCCCGTCGATTGCTGCGGTGATGTGGCTGAGTGGCATGGCCTGCAGGCTATCCCGCCGCGGGGCCGATGAGCACACGCACCGCACCTGCAGGGTCGCCGCCATCAGGCTGCCGCACGAACAGCCACCACAGGTAGAAGCCATCGCGGGCATCGGAGGTGATGGCAACGCCCCGCTCGGCGGACTCCTCCGGCGACAGACGGAAGACCGCGTCGGTCACCTGCGCCGGATCCAGATCGCCCGCACCCAGGGCCGTGAGCGCGGCCTGCACGGCATCCCCTGCCGCCCCCTCGCCGCCCTCGTACCGCGCCCCGCACCCCGGGCACGTGCCCGGGGTGATGTCGGGAACGCCGTCGGCCACCACCGCGCTGCACAGCGGGCAGTCCAGACGGGCGCTCACCGGGTGAGCAGCGGGATGAGCAGCGAAGCCACGGCGATCACCCCGGCCGTCGCCGCCATCCATGGCACGCCGCGATCGCGCGTGAGGCGGTGCACGCCCCAGTAGGCGATGACCGCCGCCGCACCGGCGGCGATGACCGTGACCACGGAGATGACCGGCGAGAACTCACGCGACACCGCCACGCCCGCCAGCACGGTGCTGAGCAGCGCGCC
>CALIKX010000045.1 GCA_938017905.1 uncultured Thermoleophilia bacterium
CCCATCAACCCACCCGTGGAGTTCTTCGGCTTCTCGCCCGTCATCCCCATCGTGCTGGCCGGGCTCGTGGTGGGCCGCATCTTCCTGGCATGGGAGAACCGGCTGGCCGATCGCGGCGGGGCACCGCTGGTGGGCGTGGACCTGCTGGGCATCCGCACGCTCCGCGCCGGACTCAGCGCCCAGATGATCCTCTACTTCATCATCGCGGGCACGTTCTTCGTGCTGCCGCTGTACCTGCAGACGGTGCTGGGGCTGGACGCCTTCGAATCCGGCCTGCGCATGCTGCCGATGTCCGTCGCGATCCTGGTGATGGCACTGGCCGGCTCGCGCCTTGCGGAGCGGATATCCCCGCGCACGATCATCCAGGCGGGCATCGGCCTGGCATCAGCGGGAGTGGTGCTGCTGATCGGATCGATCACCCCCGATGCACGCGGTGCGTTGTTCGCCCTGGCCATGGCGGTGATCGGCATCGGCCTCGGCCTCGCGGTGTCGCAGATCGGGAATGTGAACCTCTCCGCCGCAGATGAGTCGCGCAGCAGTGAGATCGGTGGACTTCAGGGAACCACCCAGAATCTTGGGTCGTCCCTGGGCGTGGCGCTGGCCGGAACCGTTCTGTTCATCGGCCTCGCGGCCACGTTCACCACGAACCTGTCGTCGCAGCCCGCAGCCGACGCAGGCGTTCAGGCCGCCGCTGCGGAGGCCACGGCGTCGGGGGTCCAGGTGGTGTCCGCGGACCAGGTGGACGGCGCAGCGACCGCGGCAGGGCTGCCCCCGGCACAGGTGGACGCGGTGGTGCAGTCGTACGAGGCCGCGAAGTTGCAGTCACTGCGCGGGGCGCTGCTCATCGTGTTCGTGGTGGGCGTGCTCGGATTGCTCCTGACCGGCGGTCTGCCCCGCGAACCCCTGGGCGCGCGCGGGCCACCGGACGCCTGATGGGCCATCATCCCCGTATGGGTGCTGACTTCGGGACGGAGATCCACATCGCGGTACCCGCCGCGGCGGCATGGGAACTGGTGGGGGACCCATGCGGCGTGCCGCGCTGGTATCCGCTGTACCTGCGCTGCACGGTCGAGGATGGCGTCCGCACCCTCGAGCGGGCCGACGGCGCGGTGGTGGTAGAGGACCTGCTCGCGCGCAACGACGACGCGATGACGTACTCGTACGCCGTCACCGCCGGGCTGCCCCTTGCGGAGCACACGGCATCCTTCACGGTGGAGCCCAACGACGACGGCTGCCGCGTGATCTGGCGCACGCACGCCGTGCACGAGGACCCCTCCATCGACATGGAGGCCCGCCTTGCCGACCGCCAGCGCGAGGCCCTCGAGGGCCTGCGCGCAGTGCTGGAAGCGGGCCCCGCCTGAGACCCGCGCGTTCCGGCGCGACCCGCATTCTTACCCCGGTCTTAGGTTCATCTTGTCCACTGCTCAGGCGCGTGCCCGAGGATCGTCCTCGTCAGGCACCACCAACGCAGGAGGACGGACGTGAAGACCAGGAACAAGCGCATCGCGGGGCTCGCCGCCGTCGGCATGCTCGTGGGCGGCGGACTCGCAGGGGCCTTCGCCGCGACCGGCGGCCAGGACGACCCGGCCGGCGACCTGGCGAGCGCGCTCTCGAACCGCACCGGTGACCAGGTGAGCGCCGCCGACGTCAGGGGGGCATTCACCGACGTCCTCGAGCAGCGCCTGAAGGAGGACGTGGCATCCGGGCGCATCACGCAGGAGCAGGCCGACGAGATGCTGAAGCGCGCGGCGAGCGCGCCCCTTCCGGGCGTGGGCCGCCACGGGGGCCCCGGCGGCCACCACGGGGGCGGGATGCATGAGGTGGGCCAGGCCGTGCAGAAGCTGCTCGGAGTGACCGGGGAGCAGATGCACGACGCCCGCGAGAAGGGCACCACGCTCGCGCAGCTGGCCGAGTCCAAGGGCGTTGCGAAGGCGGACCTGGTCGCGACGGTCGCGAAGGCGATGAAGGCCTCCGACAGGGGCGCCAACCTCACCGATGCGCAGGCGACCCAGAGGGCCACCGACGTGGTGGACGGCAAGGGTGGCCCGCGCGGCGGCCACGGTCGCGGCCCGGGCGGCGGCGCCATGAAGGACGCCCTGGTGAAGGCGCTGGGCGTCTCGGAGGATGCCCTGCACACCGCGCGCGAGGCGGGCAAGTCGCCGGCCGACGTGGCCAAGGAGAAGGGCGTGGATACCGCTGCGGTGGTGACCGCGGTGACCACGGCCCTGAAGCAGCTGGGTGCTCCGCACGGCGGCGCGCAGAAGACCGATGCCGAGCTGAAGCAGATGGCGGCTGACATCGTGAACGGCAACGGCCCGGGTGGCCACGGCCGCCGCGGTCACATGCCGCCGCAGGGTCCGTGACGATAACCCCCGTCGCATTGGCCGCCGACCAGGCGCCGAACGGGCGCGGCACCCGACGCACGCCTCGCCCGTTCGGCACACTCATGACGTGAGGATCCTGGTCGCCGACGATGAGGAGGCCGTCCGCACCGCCGTGCGGCGTGCCCTGACCCTCGCGGGCTACGAGGTGGAGCTCGCATCGGATGGCGACGAGGCGCTGGCCATGCTGGCCGAGCGCGCGCCCGACGCCGTGCTGCTCGACGTGATGATGCCCGGGGTGAACGGCATCGAGGTGTGCCGCCGCCTGCGCGCGGTCGGCGATGCCACGCCCGTCCTCATACTCACCGCGCGCGATGCCGTGGGCGACCGCGTCGCCGGCCTGGACGCGGGCGCCGACGACTACATGGTGAAGCCCTTCGCCCTGCAGGAGCTGCTCGCGCGCCTGCGGGCCCTGCTGCGGCGCTCCGCGTCGCAGACCGGCGACGAGGCCAGCGTGCTGCGGTTCGACGACCTCACCCTCGATCTCGCCGGGCATTCCGCGGATCGCGGGGGGCGCGCGATTGAACTCACCCGCACCGAGTTCCAGTTACTCGAGCTGTTCATGCGCAACCCCCGGGTGGTGCTGACGCGGACGGTCATCCACGAACGGGTGTGGGGATACGACTTCGGCCCGGCGTCCAACTCGCTGGGCGTGTACGTGGGGTACCTGCGGCGCAAGCTCGAGGAGGGCGGCGAGCCGCGACTCATCCACACCATGCGCGGAGTTGGCTACGTGCTGCGCGAGCAGTGAGCATCCGCCGCCGCGTGGCGATCGCCGCCGCCGTGGCCGTGGCGGTGGCCGTGGCGGTCGCATCACTGGCCAGCTACGTAGCCGTCCGTGCACGGCTGCTAGCGACTGTGGATTCCTCGCTGCGCACTCTGGTGGAACGGGGCCTGAACGCCCGGGCACTCCCCCCACGCGGTGAGTTCCGGCGCGGCGAGCGCTTCGGGGGCCCGCTGGTCTACTCGCAGATCGTCACCCCATCGTCGGATCTCTCCGAGGGCTCGGGAGAGCGCCGAGGCCGCAGCGCCCGCGCACGCGCCGATGATGTGCGCCTGCCCGTGACCGAGCGCGACCGCGAGGTGGCCGCGGGGTCGGCACGCGCCTACTTCTGGGACGCCGACATCCAGGGCGTGAGCCTGCGCGGCATCACCGCCCCAGTCGCGACCGGCGTGGCCATCGAGCTCGCCCGACCGGTTGACGAGGTGCAGTCGGCGCTCAAGGGCCTCGGGATCATCCTGCTCATCGTCACCGGCGCGGGAGTGGCCGCCGGGGCGGGCCTGGGCTGGGTGGTGTCGGGGCGTGCGCTCCGGCCCGTCACCGCGTTCACGGCGCGCACCGAGGAACTGGCCGACGCTGGCGACCTCTCACGGCGGCTTCCCGTGGTGGGCGACGACGAGATCGCCCGCCTCGCCCGGGTGTTCAACGGCACCCTCGACAAGCTCGAGTCGTCGGCCGAGGCGCAGCGGCGCCTGGTCGCCGACGCCTCGCATGAGCTCCGTACGCCGCTTGCCTCATTGCGGGCGAACATCGAGGTGCTGCAGCAGCCCGGGGACCTTCTGCCCGAGGACCACGAGGCGCTTCTGCGGGACGTCGTGGAGCAGACCGACGAACTCTCGGCACTCGTCACCGACATCGTGCGGGCCGGGGAGACCAGCGTGCGCGAGGATGAGGCGCAGGACGTGCGGCTTGACGAGATCACGGATGCCGCCATTGAGCGCCTGCGTCGCCTGCACCCCGGCGTCCTGGTCCTTGAGGACCTGTCCCCACTGGTGGTGGACGGCGTGCCCGAGCGGCTGAACCGTCTGGTGGCGAACCTGCTGGACAACGCCGTGAAGTGGAACGCGGCAGACAAGCCCATCGAGGTGACGCTGCGCGAGGGCGTGCTGACCGTGCGCGACCACGGACCCGGCTTCGCCGAGGACGACCTGCCCCGCGTATTCGAGCGCTTCTACCGCTCGCCCGAGGCCCGCGGTATGCCGGGCTCCGGCCTGGGTCTGTCCATCGTGCAGCAGGTGGCCCAGATGCACGGCGCATCGGTCACAGCGGGCAACGCCCCGGACGGCGGTGCGGTGCTGACCGTGGCGTTTCCAGCGGAGCGCGCCGACCTCTGACACGCTGACCCTGATGGCGGCAGCGGATGCGGATGAACGAGACGCCGGGTCACAGCCCCGCAAGGGTGGCACGGACTGCTGCGGCGTTGCTGCAGGGGTCTTCGGTGTCATGGCGGTGATCGCCGCGCTCGCGCCTGCCCTGCTGCTGGGCAGCCGGCGCTCTCGCTGACGCCGATGATGTCCTGCCACCCGGTCGGCATTCGGGGGCGCTTACATCGCGGACACCATCCACCAGGCGAACCCGCCGACCAGAAGCATGATGATGATCGCCGCGAGCATGGCCACATCCCCCTTGTGTGTACCTGTGGACGTCGGTTCCCCACACAACGCGTCACGTGTGAGGAAAGCGGGGGCCAGATGTAAGAGTCCGATGGGCACGCGGCGAAACCCTCCGATCGGGTAGGTCGCGCGCTGTGCGCCCTCACCGTCGGGGGTCACGCCCCCACGGGGAGAGCGCGAGCCAGGTGCCCAGCCCGACCACGGCGATGGCGGCCAGATATAGCCAGTGCTTCGCGTACATGGCCGTGGGCACGAAGCACCCGCCGGTCTGCTGGGCCGGACCCGACGGCGTGTCCACCATGGCGAACTGCGTGCAGCCCACGTCGGCGAGGCCCAGTACCACCAGGACGGCAGCGGCAACACCGGCGACGACGATCGTGAGGATTCCCCGGGGCCGCATGGTCCCCACCGTACGCGACAGGGTGCCCGCCCTGAAGGGGCGCGTCACGGTCAATGCTGGCGAGCGCGGGCACTCGCCCACCTGGCCGGCGACTTACGAGGTTCGGGTCATTAGCACCTACTCGGATTGGAAGAGGTACGGCAACGGGGGTAGCGCGCAGGCGAGCGCCACCCCCGTTGCCATGCGACCCCCACGCAACCACGGCGGTTCGCGCCTATATCGGGCGGGCGCTGGTGTGGCTGCTGCCCACACGGGGCCTATGCCTGCATTGATCGATGCCCTAGTCGCTGAGCAGCTCGTCAGGCCAACCAAGCGTCAGCGCCCAGAGAGCACCAAGGCCGATAGCCAGTGTCACGACGCCCCAGACGGGGAATGCGACAAGGATGACGGCCGTACCGATCATCGAGACGGCAATCATCGCGATGGACAGAAAGCGCGCGAACGTGTTGCCCGCGAGCAGCCCACCAGCGACAAGAATAAGGGCGATGCCCCACACCATGGTTGCCCATCCCCAGGAGTTGTACGACCCGAACACAGTCGTCGAGTCAACGTTGAAGATGATCGGCTTCCAGACTGCGGTAAGTCCCCACAAGAAGTTCAGGCCACCGATGATGGCCATAAGCGCGGCGACAAACGCGAGCCACGACAGAGCTTTATCACTACGAGTTGCCAAAACAATCTCCATTACCAGGGTTTTGTGGAACGATTGGTCAGGATAGTTGGGATGTCGGGGGAGCGACGCGTGCCGCTCTCCTGCGCCATAGATACGCCGTGTTCACGGGGCGTGCGGAACGCACCCGGTGCCACCGCCGTGATGCGTCGCTGATGCCTCGAGGGGCAGAGGGGGTGGCATCGCGAGAAGGGCGACGAGGGCACGTGGCGGGATTCCGTGGCTTGCACGTCCGGAGGACCGCCCCCTCCCCCCGAACCCCGCCCTGCAGGTCCGCTAGTAGGGGTGGTCGGTGCCGTCCCAGTCGATGAAGCGGCCGCCATCGGTCGGCGTGAGGCGCGCGGCGACGTCGAGGATGCCCGCGGCGGAGTCGGCCGGGTCGAGTTCGGCGCGCTCCCCTCCCATTTCGGTGCGCATCCATCCAGGGTTCACAGCGATGGCGGTCACTCCCATGGGTCCCACCTCCGCCGCGAGGGCGCGGGTGGCCATGACGAGCGCAGCTTTCGTGGTGCGGTAGCCGTAGTTGGCGGCCGCACCGGGCGCGAAGCCGCTCACGGAGGCCAGCCAGGAGCTCACGTTCACCACGCAACCATGCCCCGATGCTGCGAGGTGCGGCAGGGCCCCCCTCACCACCAGCAGCGGGCCCACCACGTTCACGCGAAACAGGTCGAGCATCGGATCGGCCGACATCGTCTGCACCGACAGCGTGCCGTTGCCGTGGTCGACCCCCCGGAAGTTCACGGCTGCATTGTTGATGACAAGATCCATGCCCCCGGCCCGCTCTGCCAGTTCCGCGATGGCGCCGCTCACCGAGTCGGACTTCGACAGGTCCAGCGTCGCCAGGGTGACCCCGGGTAGCGCCGCCAGTTCGGCGACCGACGCCGTGTCGCGCACCGTGGCCACCACGTGGTCCCCGCGCCCGGAGCACAGCCTCGCGAGCTCCAGGCCGAGGCCTCGGCCTGCTCCGGTGATGAGGACGTTCTCAGGCATTCGTGACCTTTAAGGCAAGAAGGCGGGAGATCATGCGGGGAGGGTACCCACGCCCCTCAGGAGCCAGCCGACGCCCGAACCCGACTCCGCCGGTGGTTCCGAGCCGCTACCCCGCTGCGAAGCCTACCGATGTCTCGAGAGTGGCCATCACGCTGGAGAGCGTCACTGCCCTCGAGTTGCGCACGCCGGTGCGGGTGAAGAACTCGCCCGGATCGTCAGCGGAAGGGGCCTATCGTCAACGCAAGGGCTCCCGCTGCAAGCAAGATGATCAGGTTGGCCCACCGCAGAACGCGCCGGTACGTCCCTTTGCTATCCAGAAACATCACACGCCAGACCCATCTAGCGCGGCTTCGTCGGCCGGGGTGGCACGAGGATCGGTACGGGTAGCCCGCGCCACGGCAGTCCCGCTGCCAGCAAGACGACGGCATTGGCTGCACGCTGAACTCGCGGGTAAGCGCCCGTGCTGTCCATCGGCCTACGACCCATCATTTTTCGCAGCGGCTTCGCGCTGGGCGCCGAGGACGGGAAGGCCGATGCCGATTCCCAGGGCGATGATCGCGGTAAGCGGAATGATGAAGAGTCCCATGATGCTTGTCCCCCCACGCAGTGACGTATGACCTACGGCGTGGATAGTGCACTACTGGGGCTTACGGCGTAAGGGGGATCGGTCAGCGAATTTGCCGTGGCCTAACCCAGTGGGCCAGACGGGACAGAGTGAGACAAATGCAGATTGGGCATCCTGCCACTGTTTACCCTGCATATAGACCACTTTAAGGCAGATGGACAGACTTTGGGGGGATCGGGGGCGGCCGCTGCCTGGGGAGAGAGCGTCGGAAGACGCGCCGGGTTATGCGCTCGGGCGAAGAGAGTGCGCCGTGTGTGGCAGGGGCCGGGTCTTTATGTAGACGCCGTGACCCTTGCCGCCCGGCTCGGCCACGCGGACCCGGCGTTTACCGCGCGGACCTACGTCAACCGCGACGACGACCGGGCGAGAGCGCTCGCGGACCTTGCAGACGCGCTGCGCTTGCGCGACCGGTAGCACCGCTCGCGGAGGGCGACGGTTGCGCAGTGGTGGGCGTAGCCGTGTGCCCCGGCCAACACGACTAGAACCCGCTCCACATGAGGGGATACGGGTAGCCGTGTCAATCGTGGGCGGGGGGTAGTGCGTGCGGGAGCCGCCGACTCCCCACTGGGCCATCCTCCGGTCCAACGCCGGTCCAACGGGTGTCGGAAAC